>JAUWQL010000023.1 GCA_030611105.1 Bacteroidales bacterium | reverse complement strand
CTTTCATACCAACATCATGGAATGCACGAAGAGAAACCAAACGTAAAATAAAATATGGCGATAATTCAGGATTAAATTCTTTTACAATATTTATATCAGGGTTAAATTGATTGGGGTGTAAATACGCTAACTCTTTATAACCAGGGAATCCAATTTTTTTTATTTCGAATCTACCTAAATTAGTAATTTCTGGACTCAAAATATGATTAGCTTTTGATAGCACAAAGGCAAAAAGTTTAACTATAGCTAAATCATCATCGCTAAAAACTATAGTTGGAGTTTTTTTCCATTTTCCAATATATCCTAAAAGATCATCAGTAATAAATAAATCATAACTTCCCCCTTTTGTATATTTATAAAGCCTGTAGATAGTACGAAAGAAATTTATACCAGAACTAACATATGAAGGAATTCCTTTCATTTTTCGACCTTCGGGGAATATGTTGGTGTATGTCCAACCTTCCATTTTTACAAGATCTTCCAATACATCTTTCGATGTTATAAAAACATCAACATGATGGCCTTTGGCAATTAATGCATTAATAGTATTTCGAAATACATGAAACTTGGATGGATGAACGAAGAAAAAAAGAAACTTCATATTAAATGTTAATTTTGCTGATCTTTTCTGACAAGAATAGCTGCCCCATAAATATTTTTTTGAACGTTGTTAATTTCTTTTGTAACAATAATTTCATTTATTCTTTTAAAATTATTCTTTTTCATTAGCAAACAATGTTCATTATAATTTAGCCGATTTTGAAAATAGTTTCTTTTACCTTTAATAATGCTCCATACAAAATCATTTATATCATTGTGCCCATGCCAGGATTTTGTTATACCATGTGAGTGAAATTCAATATCATGTAACATAATCCCATCAGATTTTAATATGCTTCCAATGTTCTTATATACTATTTCTGGTGAATTAACATGCTCCATTACTGCCCTTGAGAATACCATGTCAAAATCTATTAATACATGAGGATTTTGTTCCCAATTAAAGTTACACTCAATTAGGTTTGAACCACTCGCTGAAATACTATCTCTTATTTTATTTATTCTTTCAATACTCATATATTTATTTAATTCCGATTGATCAATAATTTGGTTGTAATATTCAAAATTATCTGTTTTAATATTGATTTGTTCAAACTGATGATAAGAGGGGACCGAAGTATTTTCTTTAAACAATGATAAGATTTCTTCAAAAAGCTGTAAGTTTTTATTTGAATTGAAATTTTTCTCTATTTCTAAAATAGTATATTTTTCTGAACCAGTTAATAATGCACAAAACCCTAACCCTAAAAACCCTCCAGGACCTATTTCTGCAATGGATTCAAATTTTATTGGACAATTACTATTATGTAAAAAAGTAATAATTTTCATCCAAAGAGTATAACAGAAAAGGGCATTGCTACCACTATGATTATTTTTTTTTCTCTTGCGAATATTTATATAAGAATTCGCAAAAGGAATAAATGTAATTGCCCCTTTAATAACAGCCTTAATAACCTTAAAGTCCACTACAAATCAATTTTAATTTTAGGATTTCTTATTAATGTTCTCCTTTTCCCTGAAGGTGTTAATTTAATTTCATTTACTGTTTCAATTGTAAGATTTACATCTTCTCCAATATACATCTTCCAATAATCCAAGAGCTCTTCATGAACCTTTTGAGAGAATTTATCATTTATAACTAAATTAATGACTATACTATTAATACTGTTTTGAACTACTTGAATTTGTTCAACAGACTCAATCCACTGAAAGTATGCAACAAAATTCTCAACGATTAAATATTTTCCACTAGGTGTTATAAGTATATCACTATCTCTCCCTTTAATTTTTTTGATATTACGATAAGCTCTCCCGCAGCGACATGGATTATTGTTTCCAAGAACAATGTAATCTTGTGAATCGTATCTTATAAATGGAGTAGCATAGTCTTGCAAATCTGTTGTAATATGTCTTGCGGAGTGTTCAGGATCAGCTTTCGTGTAATCATCTTCAATAAACTCGCTAATTGCATATTCTTCTGCAAAGTGATAATTTTCAAAGGTTTCACATTGAGAGCAAATTGCGCCACCTTCACAACTATAACCATCAAAAATTTTAGTTTTAAATACTACTTCTATTTTATTTCTGGAATCATCGTGCAAAGTACTTCCTGTTGTATTTATTCCAATCAGGGAGTTTCCAATTCTGTTTCCAGAATTTTTAATTAACTCTGTAAGAAATAATAACGGAACAGGGTAACAACGTATAATTTTGGGATTAAAACGTATAATTTCGTCTGCTATTTTCTGAAATTCTTCTCTTACAAGTTGATTTGAGGATAAATATTTGCAATTATTCATTCGATCCTGAAGTTGCTTAATGAATGACGTTCTAGGATTCATACTTATTTTAACATATTTATCTCCTAAGCGATATCCTTGCCAGTACCAAGCTCTAATTGCTGCTGCTTTATTAAATGACGAAGAATACTTTGTTTTATAAAATTGTAGAGGCTCACCTGTTGAACCACTTGAACTAATTTTATCTATTTTTTTCTTTGAAAACGCAGTTGAAGTAAATTTTTCAAGACCTTCTCGTTTAATATCCTCTTTGGTTAAAATTGGTATTTTATGTAAATCTTCTTTTGTTTTAATATCATCTGGTTTAAGCCCAAGTTTATTGAATAAATCATGATAATATTTAACGTACTTATATGAATGATCAATTAATTTTCTAAGTTGTTTGTTTTGATAAGATTCAAGTTCATCTTTTGTCCAATATTGACTTTTAAGCAAAAACCTAAGATGTTTGTAAATAGATTGTCCAAGTACCAAATCACTTAATGGTAAGGTGATTTTTTCTGCAATAATATTTCTTACTGACATATTCAGTTAAAAGACATATTTAAAATATATTTTTAAAATAAATTGATGAGTGTAAATTAGAAGTCATGGATTTGAAACATCAGTTTTTAGTTAATGAATTTTGCTTTTTGTTAAAACCATATAATTCAAATAATATACCTTTCACATTGTTCCACTGGAATGATAATACCTCTTTTTTTGCATTATCAACAATAATTTTAGTTTTTTCGGGATTATTAATTATCCACTTTACTTTTTCAAAAATTTGTTGGGGTTGTTTTTTTTCAATTAAAAATCCTGTTACATTATCCTTTATTAGATATGGGATTCCTCCAACATTAGTAGAAATCACAGGAATCCCAATAGCAAATGCCTCTAGAATCGACATAGGTTGATTATCAAAACTTGGCACAGAAATCATAATATTTGATTTCATTAATTTAACATGAATTTGTTCATTAGGCAATTGACCATGAAAATTAATACTATCTAATCCTAATCTTTTTGAAAGTTGAATGATCTTTTGATATTCAGAACCTGTACCGAAAATGTTTAACTCCGCATTAATATATTCAGATTTGATAAGTGAAAATGCATTTACAATGTCATCAATATTATATATCTTTTCTAAGGCTCTAATTGAAATAATTCGAGGGGATTTAAGTTCTGGATAAAAATTATCATTAATCTCAATATTAATTAAGTTAGGTAATATTTCTGTATGAACCCCATAATTCATGAATATTTTTTGAAGAAATCCAGACATAACTGTAACGTGATCTACCTTATTTAAAACTTTTCGAATAAATTTAGGATGTTTTCTTAAGAAGGACTCCGCACCGCCACCATGATAAGTTACAATAGTTTTTTTATTGTAGAAAATCTTGCTTGCTATTATTCCTAAAACTACAGGGAAAAATCCTAGCCCTGAACAACCATGAATATGAATAATACTGAACTTTCGAATCTTTATAAGCAGCGAAAAAATTAAAAAAATTCTGACGAAGGAACTTCTTTTTGTATTAAATATTCTAATACAATGACCTTCTTCTGAAATTTTTTTTATATGATTAAATACAACACCAGAAATTCCACCTGCTGATTCTCGGTAATTTGCTATTACTAATATTTTCATTTAAGATATTTTATTTCAGAATAAGAGATGTTTTTTAATTTTTTTGGCCAAAAAAGAAAGTAGCCTAATAAGACAAAAACATCACGAAGTAAAAAGTAAAAGTAATTACCTAAATAATTTCCCTTTTTCCTTATAGTTTTTGGTAATAGAATAAAAATAAAAGAGATTAGTGGAATGAAAGAATTAAGTAAAACAGACAAAACAATACTTAATAATAATATCAAAACAGAATAATCATTCCTAATAATTCGCTTCCAACAATATTTATTGAAAATATTTTTACGATAAAGATATGACCTGCCATATAAATCAGCTCCAGAAAATAGTAGTTTCCATTTCCGATAATTATCAAAGTAACTAATCATATGGTGATGTACTAATAATTCTTTTTTCCGTAATAATTGAATTCCTTGTTTAGCCAACCTTAGCGCCAAATCAATGTCTTGGCTCCTTTTAAATTTAATTTTCATGCCTCCACTATTTAGCCACCAATCCTTTTCAATAAAAAAGTTGCCACCAACAGTACTTATATTTATGTCTTCCATTAAGTCTAAACCAGTTTCTTTGCTTAAATATTTCCAGTCTTGATTATAGAAATAGTTAACCCAATTTCCACTAACAAAAGGATAAACTAATCCTTTTTCTTCTGTATAGAAAAAGGAGAATGCGCTTGGAATAACTTCCATATCGCCATCAATAAAAAAAAGCAAACTTCCAGATGATTCATTAACTCCCACATTACGGGCAATAGCAGCATTGTAATCCTTTGTAAGTTGAAATAACTTAACTTCATTAAATTGTTTTGCTCTTTCTATACTATCATCTGTTGATTTTGAGTCAACATATATGATTTCGTATTTTGTAAGTTTATTTTCAATAATTGTATTAATGACACTTTTAATGCATTTTGTTAATTTCCATCCTTCATTTCTCCCAATAATAATAAATGATAGCATATTAAATTTATTTTTATAAATATTAGTACTGCTTTATAAATAATTTCGCATACTACATTTTTATATTTAAACCAATCTTTTCAATTTGCTTTTATTCTACTATAAGCAGCCTGATTCATTGTCGTAAATCAGCAATATCGATTACAATTATTTTGTTAGTACTAATAGAGAAAAACCCCCCAATATTTTTGCAGCAAGATCTTTATTTATTTTATACAATATTTTTCGAGGGAACACAGCAAGCTTTGATTTAAAAGTTTTTCTTGGCAACTCTATAGTGCCGGCAGTATAAAAGAAATCAACGATTTCATAACCAGAATCGATTAAAGTGGCAATAGCTGTATCTTTCATAAAATAATGTAAATGACCACCAGAATTACGACCGTTAATTAATCTGTTTCGTAATATATCGTGTACTGAAATATCTAATGGAATATGAAATATTGTGTTTTTTGCTTTATCCTTACACGATCTTAAGAAGCCTAAATAATCTTCAACATGTTCAAATACATCCATCATTAATAGTAAATCAAATTTTTTATTAGTTTTTGAAAAATTTTCATGTTTATATATTAATCTGTCCTTTTCTTTTTTTTTAGTTAAGTTTATCGCATCGATTGAAATATCATATCCTGTAAAAATTATATCACTAGACATTTTATGGTATAAACGATTTAAAATCTCACCAGCCCCACATCCTACTTCTGCTATCGATTTCGGATCCATTTTATTACGATGAAGTATTTTTAAAATTTGATTGGCTTTCCAAGGAGAATCTTCAACGTGCCATTCAGGATGATTTTTTAAATATTTACCATTTTTTTCTGTGTAAAAATTTTCTGTCATTTTAGAATTGTGAGTATTTAAATATAGAATAATTCGATCCCCCTTGCATATTTTGAACTTTTTGTTAACCTAAACGGGAGATTGTTCGTAATATTTGCTGACTCCTTTTCAAATTGTTTATCATATTTTAGTTCTAGTATAACATTGCTGGAGTCATTGTATTTCTGTAAAAAACTATTATTAAATGTATTAATTTTATAAAATGATTGATTGTCATCAATAGTAATTCTAAATTTTTTGTCTTTTGTTTCAAAATATTTTCTACGGTATCTGTTTAGTATTAGGGGCAACTGTTCCTCCAACTTAAATTGGATCTTGTGATCAATATCAGAATTTTTGATTAGGGTTTTTAGGTCTAAGATATTAATGCCTTCTTTTAATTGAAAAGCATTTAGCTTTAGTAGCTTTTTTGATCCCACGATTCCTTTTTTTATTTTAATTTCAAGGATTGGGGTTTCAATGCTAACTTAAGGTTTATAACCATAAATCTACTCCATAAAGCCTTTTCCTTTTTGTAATTACTCTGAACTTTCAGAAAAAATTTCTTCAAGGCTTTTACCTTTGTCTGCACCAAATGTTATTTTTCCGTTAGTGATGCATCCTTGTGGTAGACGGTTACTCCTTCTTGTTTTTGCTGGTATCTTATAATCATAAAGATTATTGACATCAAAGAGGTAAGAAAAGATATTAATAAATACATTTTGTAATAATATTATGTCTTCCTGTATATAATTATCGGGATATTTAACAGCCAAAAAACTTCCATGCATATCTAGAATATGTTCCGCTCTAATTTCATCGTCTTTATATCTTTTAAAACCTGTCTTACAATCTCCTTTCCTGTATGCTCCATGATCACCAGCAATGATGATAATTGCATTCGTATCAATTGATAATATATTCTGAACATCTATTTTCATCATATTGTTTGCTATCTGTACATTTTTTGCATACAGTTCATTTTCATTTGGGTGGCAATTTCCTACTCCATGTCCTGGGAAATTTGTATGGTAAAACAAAAATTTTGGTTTACTAGTAAGGTTAGTGAGAGTATACCTTTTTAGTAGTTCTGCTTTCATATCCTCTGTTATTGTTCCAAGCAAAAATTCATTATCAAACTTAAATTCTCCTATCAATGTACTATACAGAACAGTCATCATTGAGTTATCTGAATAACCATTCTCGGATAAAGAATTTATAGTCTCATTATTCAAAAAATCACCACCAAAAGGTACATTTAAGCCTCGTAAAAAATATTCACCAACAATATAATGCGTTTCATATCCATTTTTCTGAAGCAAGTTATCTACAGTTGAATTACCCAAAATAATATTTCGACGTTGAGTCGCAAAATCAACACTTGCTACTTCTAATAAGGGTGCAATACTGGGAAGTGTTGATTTGCCTATAGAATATACATTTTCAGAAACTTGAAAGTTTTTATCTCTCAGATAATTCATTTGCTCAGAATTATCAATATCATAAAACTTCATTAAATTTTCATTGATATATGTGTCATATAACAAATAATATATATTCGGACTTCTTTTTATTTCCAATGATGATAAGTGATTATATAAATCCGTTTTCTGGTTGTCATTTTTTTCTGTTTGGTTAATACCTTCAGTTGGTTTTGCTATTATTTGAACAATCGCACCTAATGGTAGTACTAAACTAAATAGAAGAATAGCAATTTTCGATTTATGATAAAGCCATATAAAAATGCATGTAGTTGTTAATAATGAGATTATATGTACGAAATAATTATTTTCTGCAATTAGCGAAGAAAGATCTGTTAATATTGGTAATGTGTATAGTGTAAAGAATAGAGCAACAAAAGTACCAAAAAGGAGATATATAGAATCCTTGTTTTTATTTAAATAATTCGTTGCTGCAATTAATAGAAGGGGTATTCCCAACAGTATAATAAAATATAGAAAAACTGATGCTATTGAAAAATAAATTGGATTGTTTAGGTAATATGGAATTAAAGGCGAGATAATGATTAGAATACTTGAGAAGTAATAATATTGTGTATTTCTGTTTTTCACCTTATCAATAGGTTCACCTACAAGCATTGAGTAGTTTTGTACTAATAATACAATAGTAAATAACAAAAGAACACCTGAGCATAATACTAAAATCAAAGAATCAGAGATAAAGTACAATTTATCAAATACCACCAATAAGAAAACAACAGATAGAGAGAAATTTAGAAGCAAATATATTATTATCATTGTCCATCTTAATTGTTTTTTTTTGTTTTTAAAAATCAACATCAGAGAGCATATTATTTCTAAAAAAAAGAATGATGTCAATATTGACATAACAGATGTTAAGCATAACCCAAGGTTAATTTTATAGAAGATACTTAACCCCATGAAATAAATAGACCATATAAACGATACAAATATAATTTGAGGACTATGGGATTTTAACCATTTAACACCATCCCCAAACAAGCTATATCGTTCTATTTTATTATTTATCTTGACTGGTTTATTAGTTCTACTTATCAACCAATTCTTCCCAATAGCAAATACATTATTCATTGTCCAATATAGCACAAGTGCCGCTGAAAGATTATATAATAATATCAAAAAGATAAAGGCAATTATTATCAATTGTATTTGTTCACTTTTATTCATGTTTTTTGCATATAAATAACCTGCAAATAAATTGACGATTGTCATCACAAAAGGTAAGACATTAATTGACAATCCCCCGTAAGACAACAATCCGTCCGGCTGAAATAAATCTTTGATTGGACCAAAAGAAACTCCTTGAAGTGGTGTGTATTCCAACAACATCCAATAAGCAGCAAGGAAAAATGGCATTTGGATAAATAAGCCCAATAAACCTGTTAATGAATAGAAGGGTGCATAATTATATTGCTTATATATTCTTCTTGTGTAATAATATTTTTCTTGTTTGTTTGTTACATCTTTAAACTTATCAAGAGCAGGTTGCATTTTTGCTTTTCTTGCTCTTTCCTTATTCTGAATTTTCTCTGCTATCCAAAATAAAGGAAGCATTATAACGGTTACAGTTAGGCTTAACAAAATTATTGATAGTCCATAACTATCAGTTAAGCTAAAGAAAAACGCTAATATATGCTTTAAAAAATTTACAAAAAACATTATTTTATGGTTTTAAAGATTGATAATATTTGTTCTGCTGCTACTTTTCCAGCTTTTTGAAAATTGAAGATATGTTTGCCTATTATCTCTTGAGTGATAATTTTAGCAGAGCTTTTAACTACAGTTTCTGAGATGTCTTTCACATCTGCAACGTTTAGTACATCCCCAACATCTTTAAGTAAGTTAATTGCTGTTGTATCATTAATTAAATCTGAAGCTTCATAGCCACCATCTGCCCAATCAAATTTAATAGCAACAACCGGTTTTTTATAAACGAATGCCATATCAAACAACATTCCCGAAGTAATATCACAAATTAAAAGTTTTGATTTATTAATGCTTTTTTCTCCTCTGGTTTCCTTATCAATAATCAAATTAGAATTAGAACTATATGTGGAAATTATATCATCCATTAATTCTTTGTCTGAAATCCAAGATTGTGGGTGTGGTCTAAAAATAACTTTATGACCACCTTTCAATAAGTTGTTTAATATTTCTTTACCACAAGATTTAAAGAATGTTCTATCTCCCCATGTTGGAGCTAACAATATATAATTATCTCTATCCTCATTATTTGACCTAAAAACATCGTAATAAGTGCATCCAGTTTGGAAGATTTGCTTGGGTTTAGTATGTCGTTCATTCTCCAAATATTTTAAATTACTAATCTGCGATGAACTGCTGCATAAAACAGAATCATAAAAATCAAATGCAAATTTTTTGTAGGCATGAATATCTGTAGGTGAATGTATAATATGACAATAATGCTCAACATGTTTTGAACGCTTTAACGATATTACGTCAAGCTGTGGAGTTGACATAACACACATTTTTGCTCTCAATCTGTTTAAAATGAATATTGCTTGTTTTATCTTTCCAAGATAATGTGTTTCAACATACTCAGACGAAATAGACAAACCTTCATCATCTTTGTCAGCAGACAGATAAATAATTTTTTGTCCCTTATTGATTAACTCTTCAATAACAGGCTTATATACTCGCCAATATGCTTTACCTTCACTAAAAAAGACAATTTTTCCAGAAAAATCCGATAAATTCTTTTTTCCTGTTGCAGAGATTAATAAGGAGATTTTATAAAAAACACCTTTTAAGGAATATAAAACAGTTACTACTATACCAAATAGGGCACTAATTAATAAACTTCCGGTTCCTGGGTCAATATACAATAAAGTTGTATTGGCTGTCATTGTAAAACTATTTTTTTGCTATTACTCTTATGAATGTTTCATTTGTATTTTTAAACGGGGCAAAACCCTTCGCCTCTAGACAATAGTTTATAGTAAAGCCGATCTCTTTAAGTTCATTGCAGAGATCATCAAAATCAAGAAATCTTCTATAATGATTTTCATAGATAAATGCATCTTCTTCCTCAGCGACTTTCTCTCCCTTTTTATAAAGTTCATTTTTCTTTCCTCTAACTTCAATACAAACCAAACCATTTTCATTAAGCTGTTTATAAGCCCAATTCAAAACCCTATCTTGTTGTATAGAATTTATTGAATGTAACGTAAAACGAGAATAGACTATATCATATATTCTGTCATGTCCCAATTTACTAAAATCTCCGCTTATAAATTCTACGTTCTTAACTTCACTAAATCGATTCTGCAAAAAGGTAATTTCTTCTTCAACTTGATCTATCGCAGCAACATTTAATCCTTTTTCGCTAAAATAGATACTATCCCTACCGTTACCACAACCTAACTCTATTAAGGTGGATTTTTCATCACTTAAATAATTTTCTATTATATGTTTTGCAAACAATGAAGGTTGCTTTTCTTCTCTATGTTTTGAGTAATAATTCTTCCAATATTTTTTATCCATTTTTACTAAATTTTTTGTTTTCAATATTACATTGTATGTTCTTTAATCTTTTTTTACCATCAACAATAAATTTGCTTTGGATGTGTAAAAAACATCTCTTCCTTTCCCACAAAAACCAATATTAATATCGGCACCGTATATTTCATCCCTTCGACCTTCTCCCAAGCTGGTTGGTAACGTTCTTAATAAAATGCGTTTTAATGATTTTTATTTTTTGTTATGATTCATTTTTTATTCAGGTAATTCCAAATTGAAAGTTGTGTGCTACCTGAGGCTAAGAATTGTTCGAACGTTTCAATTTTATTCATCGGTTATATATTTATTAATTAGAAAATACTGAATTTATCTGTTATTTAATTGATGATTTTTCTTCCTGTAAAAGGGTGTTTGCATAAAAACTTGCGAGCTCAATGTTAATGCTTTTTTGTTGAATCACATAGGAAATAAACTTTTCAAATCCATGCAGAATTTTGGTGTTGGAAAACAGAACCCAAGGATGAAATCCCATACCTCCTATATTGCCAGGCTTGATTTTTTTTATCTTGTTTTTGAAATATTCAAAAACATCTTCTTCAGAATAATTCTTATTGTACAAAGGCCAGTCATCTCCTAAGGTATGGAACCTTAGGAGTTTTTTATTGTTTTTAATAATATAAAAAGGAATATATTGTTCTCCTTTACTAGCTCCAACCACATCGTATGTGTAATTATATTTTATAAGTAATTTAATTAAACCAAAGCTCCATCTCCCTTTTGGTGAATGAAACCCAATTGTTTTATTTTTGTCGTTTATTATTTCTGAATATAGATTGAAATCTTTTTTTAAAGTTTTTGTTTTTAATTCTAAGGGAACTACATGTCCATATGTATGAGAACCAATTTCGTGATTATTGTAATTAATGTTTTTAATAGAATTAGAATACTTATTAAAAATTTTGCCAACGGTAAACCAGGTTGTTTTTACAGAATTAGTTTTTAAAAATTCAAGAATATAGTTTATATCATCATCTGAAACAGAAGTTGAATGACCACCAAACTCACGCTCGTAATCAAAGTAAATAAAGATATTTATTTTATTAGATATGGAAGTAGGTACATTAAATTTTGTTTTTGGAAGGATGATATCCAAAAATATATAATATAGTTTTTGATATATAATACTGAATAGACTCATTTTCTATATTTTAGAAATTCAAACAATCTACCTCTTAAGGGCTTTAATATTTTACCATATGTTGGCATAAATTGCACATGAATACCTCCAAAACTGTATTTAAAAACCCAAACATTGTAATTTGGATGTCCTTCAATAGGTACTCTTCCGGGGCAAAACCCCATATCATAAATCTTCAAACCCCTTTCTTTGAAGGTTGTGATTATCTTCCAAACAGAAAGAGGTCCGGGAGATGGGTAATTTTCAATTTTTTTAAAACCCGGATTTATTGCTCCATACATTCCTGCCGCTACTCCAAAATTACTTGTCATAGTAATATTTGCGATTTCATCATTATAGCGTGTAACAAATAAATAGGCCTGTCCTTTATCAAATAAGTTCTCAACCTTAGAAAAAAATTTCTCTTTTTCAAGAGATTCAAATCCTTTAGAGGATGAAAGGTTTGAATACATGTCCCAAAAACTTTTCAATAATTGTTGGTCAGGTTTCTCAATTACATCTACTTCAAAACTAGATCTTAGCCCTCGTCGAATTATTTTACGATTACTTCGATGTATTTTGGATAATAATTCGTTTTCTGCTAATTGTAGATCAATCCAATATGTATGCTTACCATCTGTGATTTTATTAAAGCCAAAATCTGTAATTGTATTTTTTAACCACATATAATGATTTGTCAATTGGCCATCGATTGTTTTGGGCAGCCAAGGGTTAAGTCTAATGTAGGAAGCCTTGTTTTCCTTTGCCCATGATATAAAATGATTAATGATAAATGAGAAATACTTTATATCCTTTTCATTTCTAAAAATTGTGCCCGATTGAATATCAGCAATTTTCATAAGTCCGCTTGGACCTTTTTTAAGTGCATAAAGTGCACCAGCAATATCTTGATCATTTTTGTGAAAAACAAAAATTTGTATCCCATCCTCTGATAAATATTTAGAGTACTGAAAAGCTATGCTTGCCCTGTATGAAGCATTGAAAGCACAATTTAATAGATTGTTCCATCTGATTTCATCTTTTTCTGTTAGCAGGGTAAAACCAATATCAGATGTAGTACTTCTATTTGGGTTTTTTGATACTAAATATGACATAATAAATTCCTATTTTAATATTTCTCTAACTGGATTCTTGATTGCAGAAAATAATGCCTGATATTGTCTCTTAGCTCCTACAATTGCATCATAAACAGGGGATTGATATGTAAAGAAACTTTCTTTCTCCTGTCCCAATTAAAAATGCTAAATTAAAATGCTAAAAATTCCTGTTTTGGTTTCTCTCTAGAAATAAAACCGGATAATATATTTGCAGTTGATATAAATCCACCAAGAGATCTTTTAATCGAATAGTGGACTCCTGCAATATCTTGTCCATTATAATTAAAAATAAATGTTTCTATTTCCCTGCCATTATCCATTTTAGCATACTCAAAAGGGATACTTTGTCTATACGACGCATTTATGGCATTGAATAATAATTTATTCCATCTTTGTTCATCCTGGGGTGTTATTTTTATAATAGTAATATTTGAAATCATATTTAGAATTAATATTTACAATTCTGAAAAGTCAGATTGTGCAATGGAATCTATTTTTATAAAACTCTTCTAAAAGGAGATTTTAGTGCAGAAAAAAGCTCCTGATGGATACCCAGAGCAGGGATTCTTAGAATATAATTTTTTTGAAAGAATATAAACCCATTATTTATTACAGATGTATGCCCTTTTTTATTATTGCTTCCAATCTGTATAAAAATTTCATTTGCACCATTACTAATACAGTAGTTTATTCTTTCCTGTTCCATTCGTGTATGAAGACCCTGATGTCTATATAGAGGTGCGCAATAACCGTGTCGAACAAAGAATTGATTTTTGTTTATTTCAATTTTAAAGTCTTTTATGAATTTGATATTTTTTATAATAATCCAAGATACATAAGCAATAGTATTACTTTTGGAATCGATTGCTGCCAAACCAACCCATGCAATACTGTTTAAGCGCGCAAGAATAGTTTTTTCAAAAGTACTTTGATTCCCATAAAACTTTTTTAAATCTGTTGAGTCATTTATGTTGAGTTCCCTAATTCTGTACTTTTTATCAATAGAATGCAGGCTTTCAATTAATTTGTTTTTTTTAAGCAAATAAGTATTTGTAATTTGTATCGTAGGTTTTATCCTGTAAATACTTAATAAAATATTTTCTGGTATTGTCTTTTTAATTATGGATTTTATTTGATGTATCATTTATAGTATTTATTGTTGGTTCTATATAGGGGTTATATCCATTGTCAGGTTTTTTATTGAACATCCATTTTATTCCTGCAAAGGATCCTAAAAGGCTTGCTTTGATTTGTTTTTTTTCGTCTCCTTTATAGATAATAAATTTTACAATTTGCTTAAGTATCAATTTGCTTATTCGAAGCAAAAAATATTTTTTCTTAAGGTTACGATATAAAAAAATAAATGTGCTTTTCCCTCTCCAATAACATATAGGTAAGGCTCTTCGGTTACTATTACCTGTAGTTACACTTCCTTTATGCCAAATTTTTGCTTTTGGAGTATAAATTAGCTTGTATCCTTTTCGACGGGCTCTTTGAGCAAAGTCTCCTTGTTCGGCATATAAAAAAAAGTAATTACAATAAAAACCAATATCATTTACTATTTTAGCAGGTAATATCCAAAAAACATCATCAAGAGAATCCCTTTCTGCTTCTTGATCACATTGTCCAATATCAAGCTCATCTTTTCCAGGTGATTTCCCAATTAAATACTTATGATCTGAAAAAATTAATCCTGTTAATTGAATTACATTGGGTTGGTCATAATGATATACTTTTCCGGAAACAATAGCATTTTGCTCATATTTATCAGCTGCTTTAACCAATTCTGTTATGGCTTTATCGTCAATTATTGTATCATTATTCATTATAAGGAAGTAGTCGGGATTTAATTTAGAACCCTCTTCTAATCCATAATTAATGCCGCCAACATATCCTCTGTTTTTTTTAATTTTTTTTAAAATTAGCCGATAATCAATAGGTAATATTCTTTCTAATTCTTGTGTATTTTCTTCTGTTGACCCGTTATCAATCAACATTATCTGGAAATTTGTATAGTTGGAATTTAATAATGAATCAATACATGCCAGAGAATAATCATTTTGATTATAATTTAAAGTTATAATGATTACTTTACTATTATTCATTTGGATGCAATATTTGATAGTTTTTGATTTTTGCTTCTATTAATATATTGTTATAAATTGTAAAGAACAGAATTGGCACAACAAATACTGCTCCGAATTTTATCCAGCCAACAATACCAAATTTAAAAGAAGAAGTAGAGTGAATAACTAAAAATCCAATTAAGAAAAAGATTAATATTAATATTGTATTTTTAAAATCATTTGAAGAGTGCAATGTTTTGTTAATTAATATAGTTTTAGCAACGATATAAAAAAGAAAAATAACAACGAAAACAACTTCAAGCAATCCTCCGGTCGCTAGCATGCTCTGGTTGCCAACATGTTGGTCGAACGCCTCAAATCCTTCCTTCGATATGCCTGTTCCTAAAATCTTGGAGTTCGTATAATAATATTCCATAACTCGGTCGTGCCGAGTCGTAAGCCGCGATAGAGTACCGCCTGCTGTTGGATCTCCTCGGGCAACCTCCTCCATTGATAAAACTCGTTCAGTTGATTTGCTTATTTGCATCCTAAGAGTTGGACTGGCAAGTAAAAGAAACATGCCAATAAGAAAGAGTATAAAACTACGAATAGCAAATTTTAAACCCCGCTTATAATATATATTATTCAAAATGATTAAGAATAAAATAACTATATATGTAAGGATGTACCCTCGAGTAGCAGAAAGGTATATAGATAAAAAGTTTAACAAAACAAATACTAACAAATACGATTTTGAGATTACTAATTCTTTGCTTCGATGAAAATAAAAAAATAAAGACATTATAAAAGCAAAAAACAAAGGTGTTATTCCAAATACTGGACGAAGAATTTTATCACTATCAAGCACATTTAAACCCCCTATTATCGAGCCTGATAAGCCAAATTGTGTGGATATAGACATGCCATATATTAACATGTAAACTTGTCCGATTAAATTTAATGGAACCAAACTTATCATAAGCATGCTAAATAATGTAACTTTTTTAAAGTTATCAATGATTTTTGGAATGGTATAAAACAATGGAAAATAAAGTGTTGTTTGTAAAAAATAGATTATATAGCGATAGCCAGAGGCGCCACCACCAAGTATTCCATGAACAATTAAACCGTAAATTAGTAAAATAAAAAATATCGTAAAATATACGAGATAAGGCTTTCGCAAATATCCCAATTGAACTTTTGTTGAAAAAGGATATTTTAAAAAAGATACAACTCCAAACAAGCTTAAGTATGTAATTGAAAAATTATTTAAACTAAATAATAGTGTAGTTTGGTCTAAAAAAAGACCAGCAATATCAAAAGTAATAATAAACGCATATGCAAACCAAAAACAATCATTTTTTGAACGAAAAAATTTTACAAGAGTGAAAAGCAAAAATAATATACTAATTATTTTGGGCATAAAATAGATAATACCAGCCGTAAAAAGTAACAATAGATAAAATCTATAAATTAGATTAAAAAATGTTTTATTGTTTTTTGTCTTCGATAAAATTCTCATTATTTAAAAATATGCACTTTTTAAGCTCTTTTTATAGTTAACACAATTAATTTAATCAATCCCACTTTAAACATATAGCCTCTTAATTTTTTTAGTTATTTATTATTCTTAATTTTTGTTAATAACTATTTAAAAGAAATATGATTACATCCTGTTCCTTTTTGTCTAATATTGGTGACATTGGTAAACTAAGAACCTCTTTATGTATTAACTCTGTAATTGGTAAAATTAAATCATTGTATTTTTTATAAGCCTTTTGTTTATGAGGAGGTATAGGATAGTGTATCATAGTTTGGACACCATTCTTCTCTAAATATTTTTTTAAATCATCTCTTTTTAAATGTCGTATTACAAAAAGATGCCATACATGTTCTTCATCATTTAATGGGTGTTTTGGCAAAAGAATATGTGTATTATTAATATTTTCAATATAATACTTGGTAATTTCGCGTCTTATTTGATTTTCTTTATCTAGGTATTTTAATTTAATACTAAGAAAAGCTGCTTGTAGCTCATCCATGCGGCTATTTATACCTGGATAAATGTTATAATATTTTTTTTCAGACCCATAATTTGCAATAGCACGAATGGTTTCTGATAAATTATCATCATTTGTTGTTACTGCCCCCGCATCACCTAACGCTCCTAAATTTTTACCTGGATAAAAACTATTGCCTGCAGCATCGCCTAGCGAACCGGTGCGCTTCCCTTCCCATATAGCACCAATAGCTTGAGCATTATCTTCTATTATTTTAAGATTGTATTTTTTTGCTAACTGATTAATTTCTGTTGACCAACAAACCATGCCATATAAGTGAACAAGCATTATAGCTTTGGTTTTCTTGGTAATACTTTTTTCAATTTTTGTTATATCTATATTGAATGTATTAACATTAGGCTCAACTAATATGGGGTTTAAATTATTATCTGTAATAGCTAATATTGAAGCAATATATGTGTTGGCGGGAACGATTATTTCGTCACCCTCTTGCATAATACCTATTTCTATATATGCTTTAAGAATTAAATTGAGAGCATCCAAACCATTTCCGACACTAATGGCATGTTTAACGCCAACATATTTCGCAAGAGAGTATTCAAACTGTTTAACTTTTTCGCCAAGCAAATACCAACCGCTATCAATAACTTCTGTTGCAGCTTGTTTTAATTCTTCGGCATATTGCTGGTTAATTTTTTTTAAATCAAGAAAATTAATCATTTTTTAAATATCGATTAATTAATTTTAATTATTTCTTTTGCCAGGGATAACCTCGATATTCTTTTAAATGATTTTTCCAAGGGTAAATAAAATTACCATTCTCATCTTTAATTTCTCTAATTGATTTTATATCTTTACCGGGATTTCCAATTATTAATCGTTCTCTAGGTACATCTTTTGTTACCAATGCCCCTGCACCAATAATTGCATTTTCTCCAATTGTTACGCCTGGCAATATTGTAGATGATGCAAATAATAAAGCGTATTTTTTAATTCGAGTAACAACAAACTCACTAACAGGGGAATGTTTTACATTAGTTAGTACAACCAAAGGAAAAATCCAAACGTAATCTTCAATTATGTTTCTTTCACTTAACATTACTTTGCTGTGTATTTTAACATAATTGCCAATTGTTGAATTTCCGGGCAACTCAGAAAAAGATCCAAAACTGGTATGATGACCTATTTTACTTTTCTCTCTAATTATTGCGTTGTGTCCTGTCTGGAAATAATTGCCAATTTCAACATCTTCATAGATAATAGTTGATGATCTTATTACGGAATTCTTTCCAATTTTAGTTTTAGCAAACAGATGTCTAGAGCTATCTTTGTAGTAACCCGCAGTTGGTTCTCCAATAATACAATATGGACCAATATTTGAATTGTCGCCAATTTCAACATTATCATAAATAATTGTACCAATTCCAATAATAACATCTTTTCCTATTTTTGCATTATTACTTATGTGATTATTCATGTTTTTTTATATTTAAGAAATCAAAATAGTTTCTGATGTAATCATTTTCGTTGTAAAGAGATGATGCAAGAACTAAACAAACAGAACCAGAAGAAAAATTAGTTAATTCTCTCCAAATTCCAGGAATAATAATTAATCCAATATATGGCCTGTTTAAAGGGATTGTTTTTTTATTTTTACCATCATCAACAATAACATCAAAACCGCCACTTGTTGCTACAATTAATTGATGCAGTTTTTTATGTGCGTGTCCGCCACGGTTTTCACCTCCCGGTATATCATAAAGATAATACACCCTTTTAATATTAAAAGGAATATCAATGTTAGAATGTATAGATGTTATATTTCCTGCGCGATTATTGATTTTGGGAAGATCAATTATTTTACAATCTTCGATTGTACTATTTTTTAAATCCATAATCCAGTTTATATTGTTGTAAATCTCTTATATAGTCGTCTTCTTTATAAATGTCAGAAGCAAGAATTAAACACAGAGAATTGGTAGAGAAGTTTTCTATTGACCTCCAAATCTTATTAGGGACATATAATCCATAATAAGAACGGTTTAGCGAAAAGGTTTTGTAGTTCTTTCCATCAAAAAGCTTTATATCAAAACTACCAGATAAGGCAATGAATACTTCGTGTAGTTCTTTATATGCATGTCCTCCTCTCGTTTGCCCTCCGGGGACATCATAAATCCAATAAGTACGTTTTATTTCAAATGGTATATGATTATTTTCTTCTAAAAAAGTAAGATTTCCACGTTCATCTTCAATTTTAGGAAGATCAATTAATTCAGCATACTTAGTATTTAACGGCGTGTTTATTTTCATTTTTTGAATTTAACAAATGCTTTTTTTAATAAAAAATACAATATACTAAACGACAGGGCTTTAATTGTAAATATAATGAAAATTAGATATTTCCTTTTTAATATAAAGGAAATAAGACTATCAGTATAAATATCCACCCAAACTGTTTTGTAGTTATTCTTTAAACAAAAGTTTTTTTCTCGTAATAGTATTTTGGTTTTTTCTATTTTTAATTTATCTCTATAATTTAATGATGTAACAGTAGAATGTTTTCTATAATGAAAAAAGACTTTGTTGATGTAGTAAAAGTTATATTTTTTAGCAATATTTAACCATAATGGCCAGTCTTCGTAAAAAAAATGTTCATCAAATAAACCAACCTCATCCAAAACTTTTTTCCTAATAAGAACAGACGCTGCTTGTATATAATTAGAAGAAAGCAATGTGTTGTATTCGCCATAAGCTTCCATTATATTATTTACTTGCCTATTTCTTAGTATTATTTTTGTGCCTGTTGCAAAACCATTATAGTCATTTTGGGAAATTTGACCGTCTTTCGTAAGAAATACCTTATTGTTATGTTGATCAATTATATCGCAATCGCCACATACGACAGCATAGTTATCGTTTAAATTTTTAAATGCATTAATTTGCACCTTAATTTTATCAGGGACATACACATCATCAGTAGAAATATAAGAGATAAATTCACCAGTTGCTATTTTCGCAGCAGAATTTAATGCTTTTGTTATTCCAAAATTATAACTGTTTTTTATAAATTTATAGTTGTGAAATTTACTTAGTAAGCTCAAATAATTTTTATTAATTATACTTACTGAATTGTCCGTTGAAAAGTTGTCAATTATTATTAATTCTAGATTGGAGTATGTTTGTACGATCAAGCTATCTAAACAGTTTTGAACAAATTGTTCGTGATTATAACAAAGGCATATTATTGTGACTAACGGATTGTTTTGCTTTTCCAAAATAATTATCTACTTTAAATTACTTATAATATAGCTGTAACGTTTAATAAAAATATTTTTGTAATCATGCTTTTAGAACGAAACTCTAGAAAACGTATGCCTATTTCATCAATTAAGTGTTTTCTATGGGCAAACTATATTATCTTTCGTTATGACTAAATTAATTCATAGGTTTTTTAATATTTTATTTTTAATTAAATCTAAAGTATCAACGACAATCTCCTTTTTTAAAAAATACATTGTGACCAAATAAAATCCCCCAATAATAAATGTACCCAAAACAATTTTTAAATACGGGTTTGCTAATTCTTCAATTAAAAGAAGGCCAATAATTGAAAAAATACCTGAAGTTAAAAAAATTCCAAGTAAGCTTTTTATTTGCTCAAGTATTCCGTAATTAATATATTTTTTAATGTAATAAGAGTATATAATATATGTTATAAATGATAATAATATTTCACCATAAATTATATAAATTACACCAAATCGATACATTAATGATATATTAATAATTTTTAACAAACTTAGTATTACCGATAAGTTGAAATTTAATTTTACACCACCTTTTGCTGTAATAGCTTGCACATTTATCATATTTATTGGATAGAATACTCCTGCAATAAGCAGAAATTGAAAATAAGGCACCATCGGCAACCACTTTTCTGTCAGTAAAATCAAAAAAAGGGGTTTTGCTATTACTATTAAAATAGATGAAATTGGAGCAACAAAAAACAGTGTGTGCTGACTGAATTTTTTTATAGCATTTTGCATTCTTGCATTTTCATCTTGTAATTGAGAAAAAACAGGAAAAGCAACAGAACCAATTGCTGAAGACGTCTGTTGAGAAACCATTTTTTGAAATTGTTGAGCCTTCGTATAAAAACCTAACTCTGCTGCAGGAAAAAATTTACCAATAATTAGCGCATAAATATTTTCAAAGATTGTTCGTAAAATATTATTTAAAAGAATCCATGAACCAAAATGAAATAAACTTTTTATAGAGTTAAATTCAAAAGCAAACAGAGGTCTCCATTTATATGTTATCCATAGTCCAAGCGTTTTAATGCACGCATTCACGACACCTTGTATCACCAAACTCCACACACCACAATTTAACAAAGCGGCAGTAATACCTGCACCGCCAGAAATAACAGCACTAACTAATAAAATTATTGTTTTTTTCTTAAAATTTACCTCTTTAGTTAATTTAGCAATTTGCATTATGCTAAAGGAATTTATAATAAGAATTACACCCATTATGCGAACTAAATTTATTAATTGTAATTCTTCGTAAAATTTAGCGATTATAGGAGCAAATATCCATAGAAGAAAATATAAGATAATGCTTACAATCAGATTAAAATAGAAAATAGTACTTGCTTCTAATTCTGTAGCCGTCTTTTTTTGAATATAGGCTAGTCCAAAGCCGCTATCGATAAAAACATTGGCAACAACAAAAAAAACGGTTATTATACCAATTAAACCATAATCAGCCGGAGTTAATAGTCTTGCTAAAATAACGCCTAAAATTAATTTTATAAAGTGAATACCAAACTTTTCAATTAGGTTCCATATGATACCATCTACAGATTTTTGTTTTAAAATACTCACTTATTTAATTTCTTTAATAAATTTGGCAGGTACACCACCTACAAAGCATTTACTTTCAACATTTTTAGTAAGGACTGAGCCTGCTGCAACACGCGAATAATCCCCAATTGTAACATTTTGGCTTATTATTACTCCAGAGTAACATATTACAGAATCTCCAATTATTACCGGATTTATTATATCTACTTCATCACTTCTATCTATTGTCCAATTACCTGTATGTGTCCATATTTGGCAATTAGCTCCAAAAGCGGAATATGATCCAATTTTAATATCTGAAGTTAAATCAAGAATCATGTTATGCCCCAAATGTGTTTTGTCACCTATCGATAACTTTCGGATATCTTTTGTTTGGATTAATCTATGTAATATAATACCTCTGTCAATATCGCAACCTTCACCAATGGCCGCTCCATAACTTTTTAAAATAGGTATGATATATATTTTAGGTAATTTTTCAATAACAAAAGAAAGACCTTCGCCCCCCTGTAATTTATAAAAAAAACTACATTTTAATTTATAGAAAGTATACCCTATTCCGTTTAATAGTTTTTTTATATTTTTTAATAAAAACATTTCTTTTAGAATATTTCTTTTTAAAATGGTATAGATTTTCAATAATATAATTCACTTCGTCATCGGTTAAATCAGCATGTAGGGGTAGGGTAATAAATTTATCGGCTTCCCGTTCTATAAAATTACAATCCTTTGCATAAGGTTTAAATAATGCTTGTAAACTTAATGGAGTATAATGGCAACCCGTTGCAATACCTTTAGATTTTAAATAAATCATTAACTCATCACGCTTTTCAGACCTGATGCCAAACATTTGGTAAACATAGTTTTCTGGTTCAAAAGGAAGTAAAGGCTCTATTCCTTTAATGTCTTTGATTCCATCTAAATACATTCGTATAATTTCAGACCTGCGAGCATTCATTTTGGGGAGTTTTGGGAGTTGTGCCAATCCAATTGCGGCAGCCAAATCATTCATATTATATTTATAACCCAATAGATTAATTTCGTAAAACCAGTGCATGGCATCTTTATTGGCATCGGTATAGGCTTGTGCTGTTTTCCAATTGTCTTTATCAATTCCTACCCAACGATATGCTTTTACATCTTTTAATAATTCGGGGTCATTGGATACAATCATTCCTCCATCGCCTGTGGTCATAAGTTTCTTTTCTTCGAAAGAAAAACATCCAATATCGCCCCATGTTCCCAATGTTTTACCTTTATATTTAGCGCCTGCTGTATGTGCGCAATCTTCAATAACTTTTAGTCCTTTTTCTCTTGCCCAAGGCATTAGCTCATCCATTGGCACAGGATGTCCTGCATAATGTACAGGCATAACGGCAACTACGTCTTTATCATATTTGCGTTTCATGTCTTCCATGTCCATTCCCAGAGTGATTGGGTCGGAATCTACAAATACGGGTATTAGTCTGTTATATAAAATAGCTGTTGCTGTAGATGCAAAAGTTAAGGAAGGTACTAATACTTTTTTCCCTTCGGGAAATTTAAAAACCATTAATGCAATATGTAATGCTGCTGTTGCAGAGTTTACTCCAATGGCTTCTTTACAGCCAATGTATTCGGCCCATTTTTTTTCAAATTCGTTTACGTTAGGGCCAAGGCCAATCCATGAACGTTCGAACGATTCTTTAATATTGTCGAGTTCTTCTTTTCCTACTGATGGTTTAAATAGTCGTATGTTCATTTTTTATTTTTTATGTGTCATTACGAGCGTAGCGAAGTAATCTCATAATATATATTATCAATGTTTATTAATTATTCCCATCCGTTTATTCAACAGATTCCTTCGTTGTTCCTCCTCGGAATGACGTTTCAATTGCACCGTATTGCTCAACAAACTCCTTAAAAGTTAAATTTTTCTGATCTTTTTCAGAAAGAATAGGATTCCTAACTGGCCATTCAATATTCAAATTTGAATCGTTCCAGATAATACCTGCTTCAGCTTTTGCATTATAGAAATTATCAACTTTATATAAAATTTCACTTTCTTTTGTTAAAGTGCAAAATCCGTGAGCAAAGCCTCTTGGTATAAAAATCATTTTTTTATTTTCTTCGGATAACTCTATATTGTCCCACTGTCCGAAAGTATCGGAATTCTTTCTTAAATCAACAAATACATCCAGAATGAACCCTTTCACACAACGAACCAACTTGGTTTCTGTAAACGGGGGTAATTGAAAATGTAATCCTCTTATGATTCCTTTTTCTTCTGATCGGGAATGATTTTCTTGCACCCATTTCCTTTCAATTCCTTGTTCTTTAAATATAGTTTCATCAAAAGTTCTCATGAAAAAACCCCTGCTATCAAAATAAGGTTTTAAAGTAATTTCAAAAGTTCCTTTTAATTTTCGTTCCTTAATTTCCATAGGCTTGTGTATTGTGTAATTTGCTGCTCACACAGTTCACGTATATTTTCAGTTTTATAATTTTTATACCAATCCAATGTAAACTCAATAGTTTCATTAATACTTAAAACCGATTTCCAATTAAGTTTAAATTTAGCTTTATTAATATCTAAAGCAAGAAGTTTTGCCTCATGTATTGCTTCAGGATTGGATAAATCTTTCCAGCTTCCTTTTCCATAAGACTTAATAATCATATTTGTTAAGCTGCCAACAGTAATAATATTTTCATCTTTGGGGCCAAAATTCCATGCTTCGGCAAATTTATCTGGTTCAAACATCATTTTTGCACCCAATAACAGATATCCTCCCAAAGGTTCCAGTACATGTTGCCAGGGACGCACTGATTTGGGGTTTCTCACTTCTATTGACAGGTTTTTTTCAAGCGCCCTGAAACAATCCGGTACAATCCTGTTTTTTGCCCAATCACCACCACCAATTACATTCCCAGCTCTTACTGATGCAATGGATTTTCCGTGTTTGGAATAATCTTTGGGATTAAAAAATGAATTTCTATAAGAAAAAATTATTAATTCAGAAGCCCCTTTACTTGCACTGTAAGGGTCATAGCCTCCTAGCTTTTCATCTTCACGATACGGCCAAAGCCACTCCTTGTTTTCATATACTTTATCTGTAGTTATAAAAATCGCCGTTTTAACGGAATCAGTTTGACGAATTGCTTCCAAAATATTAGCAGTACCAAGAGTGTTCGTTTCAAATGTTTCCAAAGGGTTCTGATAGCTTTCTAATACAAGTGGTTGTGCAGCCAAATGAAAAATTATTTCGGGCTGTTCTTCCTTAAATAGATCAATAACAGATTTTTTATCTCTAATATCTAACCTGATATCTTTTACAAAAGATGAAACATTGGATAATATAAAATTATCAAATTGTGTTTTTGGTTCAAGAGCTATTCCAACAATGTTAGCGCCTAGTTTATTCAACCAAACGCTGAGCCATGAACCTTTAAAGCCTGTGTGTCCGGTAATTAATACCTTCTTGCCTCGGTATTTTTCAAATAAAGTATCTATTTCCATATCTTCCATTGAGCTTTTCCTGTTTCCCAAAGCTTATTCAAATGGTTTACGTCTCTGACAGTATCGGAACATTCCCAAAAACCTTCATGTTTATAAGTCATAACCTCCCCTTCGGTTGCTAATTTCTCCAAAGGGCCAAATTCAAAGTCGCATTTAGTGTCAGGAGTCAGATAATTTAACATTTGTTTGTTAAATACCATATAACCACCGTTAATGAGACCTTTACTGGTTTGTGGTTTTTCTTCAAAAGAAAGAACCAATCCGTCTTTTTCTATTACTTCACCAAACATTGAAGGTGGTTTTACTCCGGTAATTGTTACCATCTTACCATGCTTTTTATGGTATGCAACTAATTCATTAATATCAATATTTGAGACTCCGTCACCGTAAGTAAGCATGTTAATATCATCCAAATATTTTTCTAATCTTTTTATTCGGCCTCCTTTAAAGGTATCAACTCCGGTATCCACTAAGGTTACTTTCCATTGATCTGGAGAACCATTATGATATATTATTTCACCTGTAGCAGTATCAACCGTAAAATCACTATTATAGCTTTGTAATTTATAGAAATAATCTTTAATAATGTTCCCTTTATAACCTAGCGCAATAACAAATTCGTTGTATCCGTAGTGAGCATAAATTTTCATAATATGCCAGATAATAGGCCTTCCTCCTATTTCTACCATAGGTTTGGGGATTAATTCAGAAACATGCCCCAGTCTGGAACCATATCCTCCTGCAAGTATTATTACTTTCATATATTTTTAGTTTTTATCATTGTGTCTTAGTGGTAAAATGGTTTATGATATGTGGTTTAAGGTATATGGTTTATGATATGTGGTTTAAGGTTAAGGTTGAGATAAATTTACACTACCTGGTATATTAACAAGTCTGTCAGCCAGCCATTCGGCATTTGTTAAGTCACCGGTTTGGCAATTCTTAAACATTTCAAGTTTATTTATTAAAGTCCATGCAGGGCGGGTCATAATGTTGTTTTCATTGCCGTATTGTGAAAAAGCATCACGTTTGGTACTCGATGATTTGGTCTGGACGGAATTAAGGTTTTCATTTTTGTTGATTTTCATTAAAATTGAAAATTAAACAGCTCCCTACTTATTGAATAATTTTCCAAGAGCCTCTTGTTGATCCCAATCTTTCAATTATTCCAAGGTGCTTTAGTTTATCTATATGTTTCTGAATAGCCGATTCATTTATTTTAAATTTTTACTATTCACTAATCACTAATCACTCCTGCCTGTCCTTTTAGGGCGGATAAACCGATTGGCAGGAGAGGATAGTATTTATAATACTTCCCAGCTCCCACCTTTATCAGGCCCAATTCGTTTTATTTTGTCTTGTGTTTTTAGTTTTTCCAAATCTCGTTTTATGGTTTTTATATCAACATTAAAATATTCGGAAAGATTTTTAATTGTTGTTTTATTATTTTGTTTTATGATTTCAATAATTTTTTTCAATCTACTTTCAGGGACATTTTCAGGGACATTTTCAGGGACATTTTCTGTTAATGGAATGATTGATTCAAAAATATCATTTTCCTTAAATATAGGTTTCGTTCCTGAATAAGACTGCAAAAATCGATATACATTATTGATACCAGTACCAAGGTCTTCGGCAAAAGCCATTTGCACAAAAAATTTGGCAATAGTAGGATTCTTAGAAAAAGGTTCAAATTGCCCGGGTAATAATATTCCGTGTTTTTGAGGACGATTGGCATTTTTAACTACGACCTTATTTTCGTAGATGATAAAAGTAGCAGGAAAGGCATTGGTAAATTCTCTATGCATTAAGAAATTTGCTATTATTTCTCTAAAAATTTTTTCGCGTAAAGATATTCTCTGATCGCCTTGCATAAAAAATTTATCAGGCAAATGCTTGGCTACAAAATTCATCAGTTTTTCATAGGCATCAATAAGATTGCAACGAATATTTTCCCTATCATCATATCTGTCTACATCTTTACGTCTTAAAATAGCATCAATCTTATAATGAGGAATAGCACTTTGTATAATTTCTTCTTTGCCAAAAAGTAAAAGTGCAGCTTGTGTAAATCCTTCTTCACCTGTTTTAATGTCTGTTCGGTATAAACCGGCTGTTTTAAAAAAATCTGTTTTATTTAGTGTTAGCCATGGATGCGCCGGACGTACATTCTTTATTCTTTGCATTGCTTTTTCAAGTAATCCGTCTACGAAATGTTCTTCTTTTAGATAAGGATAAATAGTATTTTCAGAATAATATGTGCTTTTATGGATATATAAGCGACTAATTTGTTCATTTGTAGAAAGGAGAAAATCACCATCATTACTCCTGTCATATATTTTTCCTGCTGTTTTATGTACTTGAGAGCTTACAGGCACAAAAATATAAATAAGGTTTTTATTGTTATATTCAACTGTTTTTGCCTGTAATAAAAACGGTGGATCAAGCTTTTGTTTATTATTGCTTAGGTTGGTAAATTCTTTACATAATTGTAAGGCTATACTTTTATGAATACCTATAACATTTTTATTATCAGTAATGCCTAATAATATAGTTCCTCCTTTGTGATTTAGAAAAGCACAAACTGTTTCAAACAAATTTTTAGGCAATTGATTTTCTGCTTTTTTAAATTCAACAGTTAAACCTTCGCCTTTATCAATAATATATTTTATTTCGTTGTTTGTCATTTCTATTTATACATCCTTCGACTTTCGATAATTATTATCTGGACAGGATGGTAATTATTAATTATTTTTTACTTCCTTTTCGTTCTATTCGCTCATTTTCAATAAAACCCGGATATGCCTGTCAACTGTTCCAAAGGGCACATTTAATTTTTCCAAAATGGTTTTAGCCATAACGCCCTGGTTGTGTTTTATATAGCTAAAGACCAAGTGCTGGCCTTCATTTAATGTATGTCGTTTAAATATAACAGTGAAAAAGTCGTTAAATATGAATTCCGGTTCAGGAATAATATTTTCAAAACAAAGTTGCTTCATTTTATGAATCCCCGTGCCCATATTTTCAACAAACTTGCACCTTTGCAATAAATTTGTGATAATAGGGTTGCGCCTTACTGCTTTTTTCCCAAATGTAGCCGAAGAGAGTCCTTTTGGCAAACCTCCGGGATTTTCTAACGGTATCGTAATCGCTGATTTCAAGAAAATCCAAGATGAACAGAATTTCTCCCGTTTTTTTCTTTTCTAAAATTTGTTCTATTTTTTTTAATACTGACATTTACTATTATTTGTCCCAAAAATAGTAAAAATATGGGACAAGCTATCTTTTTATTGGAATGCTCTTTTCATCTTGCAGGTAACTTGTTTTTAAAGCTGGTTTTTTAATCCTCCTTCGCGTTCCGCTCCGGCGGACGAGAAGGTATGGTCTAATTCCCCGGGGCTTGCCCCGGAAGAGAGGGTCCAGGGCTTGCCCTGGGGTTTAATACCATTTATTTTTAAACCATTTGTATTACACTACTCGGAATATTTACAAGTCTTTCTTCCAGCCAATTTGAATTTGTTAATTCATCTGTTTGGCAAATTTTAAACATTTCGAGTTTATTCATTAATATCCATATTAACCGGATCTTAAAGCCATCGAAACAATTATAAAATTTTCAATCTTTTAATCATTTCAACAGCATCAATATTAATCTTAGAAAAAGCAAACCATTTTTTCCCGAGGTCTTTTAGTGAAGCCCCAATGTGGTAAACAGTGCTGTCATCAATGATTAGGAAACGGTCGTGTGATTTAGTAAATGTTTTTAATTCAATGGCTTCGTATTGAGCATTGTGTTTTTCCAAATCCAATTTGAGTTGTTTTGAAACCGAAGCAGAATAAATTGTTGCTTTTACCTTGGCATTTCGTTTTGTTAGCAATGTTAATACAGTTTCATTTACCCTGTGAAATACCCTTTGAGCTTTACTGTTTAAACCAATTATTTAATCGATTCTTTAAAAACATCTTCCCATAATGAGTTTTAAAATATTTCTCTCTTTTCAAAGCATCCTTTTGGTTTAAACAAGCTTCAAAATATATCAATTTTAGTGGTCTTCTATGTTTTGTAGATTCTACTTCACCATTTTGGTGTTGCTCAAAGCGTAAATTCAAATCTTTTGTATAACCAGCATAATTGTTACCATCTTTTTTGCTTTGAAGTATATATGTATAATAGAATCCTTCCATTTGAATTTATTTCACGGGGTGAATATAATTATCTATTAGTACAATTGAGCTCTTTGCTGATTTTATTAATTTAGAAACAAAGGCATACGCATCAAATATTTGTCCATCGTAAAAAATGCCTTCGTTTGTTGGTAAATCTGTTTTAAGAAGTAAATCGAACTTTTTATCGTGGCTTTTTATCTTTTGTTCAATTTGTTCAATTTTCTGAAAAACGAGAACGTTTTCCGATAATAATTTTCTAATACTAACAAAGGTTCTAATAATTTGAACACTAACTTCAACTGCAATTTCACTTTTTAATACCGATGCCAACATTGATACACCTTGTTCTGTAAATGCATAGGGGGCGCGTCTTAATCCCATTTTGTCATTTTTGGAAGTCACATTTTGTGACCTCCAATGGTCAAATTCATCATTAGATAATTGAAACATAAAATCATCTGGGAATCTATCTATATTTCGTTTTACAGCTTGATTTAAAACTTTAGTTTCTACTTGATATAATTTGGCTAAATCTCTATCAAGCATAACTTGTACTTCTCTAAAAATGTATATTTTAGTTTTGATTTCTTGTTCTATTAATAATTTGCTTGTCATTAATATCTAATTTTCCAAAAGTCTGAATTGTATGCCACGTTGTGGTTTAACTCTATAACCAACAGAGATAATAAGATCTAAGTTGTAATATTCAACTTGATATACTTTTCCATCGGATGCAGTTGTCGCAAATTTTGCGATAACTGAAATGGAATTCAATTCTTCTTTTAGGGCATTCGTAATGTGTTTGCCAATGGTTTTAACATCTCTGTCAAACAATAAAGCAATTTGATTTCGATTCAACCAAACAGTTTCATCTTCAACTCTTACTTCAATTTGAAAATCAGCACTATCAAGTGCTTTATAAATAACTATTTCGGCTTTTTTTGCAGAACGACTCATAATTTTTTACACCTTATTACTTTAAATGATGCTTTAATTTCGAAAAAATACTATTTATATTACACTACTTGGAATATTTACAATTTTTTCTTCCAGCCATTTGGCATTTGTTAAATCTCCTTTCTGGCACTTCCTAAACATTTTTAGTTTATTCATTAATTCCTGATTTTGTTGCTTAATTATATTAGGTATTCTGCCCATTCTTTAATACTTCCCAATAACCTCTTTTTTCACTACCTATGCGTTTAATTTTATTTTGATGTTTTAGTTTTTCAATATCTCTTTCTATTGTACGACTTGTTACATTTAGTATTTCAGAAATTTGTTTTGCTGATATTTGATTATTTTCTATAATTAATTCTAATACTCTCTGCAAGCGATTATCTCCGACATTATCTCCGACATTATCTCCGACCCCAATTTTTTTCTTAAATAATATAACTTCAAAACTATTTGGACTAAGATTTAATACAGGAGCTTTAATACCGTAATTTTCACAAATATCAAATATTCTTTTTATTCCAGACCCATATTTTTCAATAGTTCCGATTTCTTTAAAAGCTTTGGCAATAAGTTTATTTCTACTTTGTGAAGAATATTTAAACTTAAGAAGTTTTTTAATAGTTAAATCTCCATATAAACCACCGGGATTATAAAATTCTATTCTATCGTCATATATTTTGATTATACTCCCATTGCTATTGTGGTAATCCCTGTGAATTAACATATTAATCACCACTTCTCTAATAGCTTCAACAGGATAATCGTAACGTTCTTCGCGTTGAGGCTTACCAGTAATAATAAATTCAACCATTAAATGCTTTTTAATAAAAGCAAGGATTTCGTTAAGTTCAGTAAATATATCGGAATCTAAGTTTAAACTATCAATTATTTTTGTAGGACTTTTAAAACGTCCTATTTGAACATCACTAACAATACAAAGATCTTTAGCAAATAGCAGATAAGAACCAAAGGTTAATTTACCTTCTCGCAAAATCTCTTGTTTATTTAAAAATTCTATTGGGCTATATTCTACTTTCGTATTATTCCATTTTTCGTATTCAGATATATAATTCTCAACTTTTTTTATCGAAATATGCTCTATATTATGATTGGGGTCTGGGAAATAATCCCAGCTACTATTAATGGTTCGTAAATGTTCGTTGGCAACCTCTGTTAAACTCATTTGGTGATTAGAGTTTAATACACGTTTGTAAAATTTTTCTTTATAGCTAACTGGTTTTATTGGATACTCAATTATTGTAAGAACAACTACTTTATTATTTTCAATCTCTACAACATCAACATAAGGAACAACTTGTGGATTTGTATTTTGCTTTATTTCATTTATCCATTTCTGAACCGCTTCTTCTTTTAATGAAACTCCTTCAATAATACCATTATTGTCAACTCCAATAAGTATTTGTCCTCCTTTGCTATTAGAGAATGCAACAATAGTTTCTAAAACCTTTTTAGAAAAAGACTTTTTAAACTCAACAGTTTCTGTTTCGCCTTGATTAATAATATGTATTAATTGATCTTTTGTCATTTTTTCTTTTAAAGTCGAAATTTTCGACCACAAAACAATATTTTATATCATGCTACTAGGTATATTTACAAGTCTATCAGCCAGCCATTCAGCATTAGATAAATCTCCTTTTTGGCAATCTTTAAACATAGTTAATTTATTCATTAACTTCCAAACGGGTCGGGTCATAATATTATTTTTGTTGGTGTATTTTAAAAACGAATCGCGCTCGGATTTATCTTTTAATATTATGGTATTTAGCCAATAGTTGGATTTTGTATTTTTAGGTTCAGAAACGAAGGTTAAGCCCCGAAAGCTTTCGGGGGAGGTTGACCCTTCGACACCCTTCGACGAGCCTGCCTGCCGGACAGGCGGGCTCAGGATGACATGCTCAGGGTGACAACCTGAGAAGAAGTTTTTATATGCTTCAGCTATTTTGCGTTTAGATTCCAAAAACTTTGGTAACTGTTCCAATTGTGCCAAGCCTAATGCAGCGTTAATGTTAGGCATACGATAGTTGTATCCGATTTCATCATGTGCAAATTCCCATGGATGTGAAACTTTAGCCTGAGTAGTTAAATGTTTTGCTTTTTTTGCCAGTTCTTCATTTTTAAAGAGTAACATTCCACCACCGCCGGTGGTTAAAATTTTATTACCGTTAAAACTTAAAACTCCTATTTCTCCGAAAGTTCCTGTATGTTGGTTTTTACCCTGTGAAATATTCGTTCCACGAATTTCACGGGGTGAATAAAAACTTCCTAAACTTTCTGCGGCATCTTCAATAACAGGGATATTATATTTATTACATATTTTAATTATCTCATCAATTTTGCAGGGATGCCCGTAAGTGTGCATTGGGACACAGGCTGTTATTGGTTTATTGGTTAACTTGTTTATTGGTACAACTTGAGTACCGAATTTCGAGCCTGCCTGATCGGCAGACAGGTTCTGAGTTCTGAGTTTTATATTTTCTTCGAGCCAGATTTTAAGTTTTTTGGGTGATAAGCCCAAAGTATCTTTATCTACATCTATAAAAACCGGTTTTGCATTACAATATGAAATTGCATTGGCTGTAGCTATAAAAGTTAATGGTTGTGTAATTACTTCTGTATCTGGTTCTACTCCAACCAGTTTTAAAGCTAAATGCAAAGCATTAGTTCCGTTTACGCAAGCAACGGCTTTTTTTGCTCCGGTGTATTTTGCCATTTCTTCCTCAAACAGGTCAACAAATTTTCCTACACTTGAAACAAAAGTTGAATCAATACATTCTTCCAGATATTTTTTTTCGTTGCCGCGAAATGTAGGTTCGTGGAGAGGTATGAAACCTTGGGGTTTGTTGTAGGTTTTTCTTACGAAGTCTATAAATTTTTTGTACATTTTTTATTCAGTTCTTGCAAGTTTTGATGAGTTTGCTTCGTCGCTATGCTCCTCGCAAAGTCATGATTATTAATGCAGATTCGATTGGGCTATACCTTACGAAATAATATAAGCTCATCGAATTTGCGAGCGAAGCGAAGCAATCTCATCAATGCTACTCAATAATTTTATCATATAAGTCTCGCCATTCAGGATTATTTTTCACAATAAGTCTCACTTTCTTCACTCTATTTCCTGCCTTCAATTGCTTTTCTCTCGCACGTGCTGTAACTATACTATTATACTCCTCGTAATAAACTAACTTGTCAAGGTTGTATCGTGCTGAGAAAGCGTCTTTGTATTTCTTTGTTTTATGACTTTCTATTCTGTATTTTAATTCACTTGTAACTCCAACATAAAGCACTCCATCTTTTCTATTCGAAACAATATAAATCCAAGCTTTCATTTGTGGATTACATTTTGCTATCTAAATACCTACCTGTTTCTTTATGGTCAAAATTCGGGATCATTTCGTGAAACAATTCTACTATTTCTGTTTTGTTCCATTTTTTGGCTGCTTTTAAATTATTAATAGTTGAAACAAAAGTATCCAGTTTATTATTATCAAATGATAATTTGTTTTTTATAACACCCAGATTTTTGAATCGATCCAATTCTAATGTTTCATTGTCAGTATAAAACTCTTCAAAATCTTTTTCTCCCGTTGTATCACTATTTGTGAATAAACATGGCCATTTTTTTTCATCCGGTAAAGTTATAGCTAAGTTTCGAGCCTCTTCTTCGGTTTTACATAAAAATGGTTCATATCCAAGATTATGTAAATATTTTATTGCAATTTCTGCAAAAGATATAAGGTATAGGTTTTCATTTAATTTTGGGAAGAAAATATCTCTATTCTCACCAAAAACACAAGACATCAAACATAACTCACCGGATTCTTTAGGAGTAACAAAATATCTTTTAATATCATTGGGTGCAACAATTGGCTGCTGTTTTTTAATGCGTTGGTCGAAGCCGTGTAATAAAGAGCCATCCGAAAAAGCCACATTGGCGAATCGAGCCATGGAAACATTAATGTCTTGACTTCGTCTATTTACAAACATTTCCATAATTCGTTTTGATGCTCCCATCATATTCACAGGATTGGCAGCTTTGTCGGTAGAAACGCAAAAATATTTCTTAGCTCCTTTTTTTATTGATTGTTGTATAGTTTTATCAGTGTTAAAAATATTCACATCTATCATCCGCATCAAAGTAAATGGGTCTTTTTCACTTCGCACATGTTTTAGTGCAGACAAATTTAAGACATAATCATAAGCTCCATCTGCTTCAATAAATGCATCATATTCTACAGAGCCAACATCAAGAGCAAATGTTTTAAAATCGCCATCAATATATCCAAATGAACTTCTGATATCCCGAACAAGTTCTACCATGTTATTTTCACTAATATCTACAACATGGAGTTTTTTTGGATTTCGTTTAAAAATCTCTTTAGTTACAGCTTGCCCAATAGAACCCGCACCACCAATAACTAAAAACCTGGAATTAGATACAATTTTTTCTAATTTTTCCTTATGATTTCTAATATCATCAGTAAATAATTCTTTTTCTCTTCCTAGTAAATGAAGCATTGGTATATTAGTTAAATGGTGTGTGGCCTGCCTGCCCTGTCCGTCCGACAGGCGGGCGGTAGGCAGGTTTACGGTATAAGGTGTACGGTATATGGTTTGCGGTTTCAAATTTCAGGTTTCGAGTTTCAGATTTCATCCCGAAAGCTCCCGATACATATCGGAACGGGACAAGTTTCAAATAGTTTATCAGTAAAATTGTTTAATTGTTTATTGGTTAACCTCCTTCGGCGGTCAAGCTGGTAAAATTGCTCATTGTAAACTCTCCCTTTCTCCTCGTCTCCTTTTTCTTAAATTCTGTATCCTGCCACTTACTAAACCTTTGGAGGACACGCTTATTTATAATCTATTACAGTAAATTTCATTTCGATAAGTTTAATTATAAAGTCTTTTATTGATATGATTTCTATGTTGTTTTTAATAGGGTAATTGTCGGATGATGGAGTAATTATAAAATTTTCTTTTGCTTTTAAATCTGCAAAAGCTATAATATTTCCTTTTGATAATTTTGGCGCATTAGTATATTTAATCTCAATTGCCATATAAATTATATTGCTTTGTTCAATTATTAAATCTATTTCTGCACCATTGTGTGTTCTGTAATAATATAAATTATATTCTTTTTTTAATATAGATGAAATTTGAATAATAACATAGGTTTCCCAGGAAGCTCCTTGATAGATATTAGCTTGTAAATCTTCAAAATTATTTATTGATAACAATTGATGTAATATACCTGTATCGGTAAAATATAGTTTTGGTGCTTTAACTAAGCGTTTTTTAATGTTTAAGGTATAGGCCTGAATTTTTTTCAGAAGAAAGGCTTTTTCCAAAAAATCTATATATTTATTTATTGTAGGAACAGTAAGCTCCATCGATTTTGAAAGATTTGAATAATTAAGGCTTTGGGCATTAATATGTGCTAAAAGATTTAGGAATTTTCTAAAGTCGACTTTCTTTATATCTAAACCCAATAAGGGAATATCTCTTTCGATATATGTTCGTATAAAGTTTTCTCTCCATTCGCTGGAATAAAAAATATCATTAGAGAGGTAAGACAGAGGAAATCCTCCTTTTAACCAATGACCATTTATGTTTTTAAATCCTAGTTCATAAATATTAAAAGCTTGCAATTCTGTATAAGCAATTCTTCCTGCCAAAGATTCAGAACTATCTCTAATTATTTCGGGCGAAGCAGAACCTAATATTATAAACCGTCCTGCAACTTTGTGTTTGTCGACTAATGAACGTAATAGTGGAAATAATTCTTTATTTCTTTGAATTTCATCAATAATAATACATTTATCTTGTTGTGATTCTAAATATAATTCAGCATCCTCTAATTTTTTTCTGTCGGCATTAGATTCCAAATCAATATATATTACTTTACGGTTTATTTTTTCTGCTATTATTTTAACAAGTGTTGTTTTACCAACTTGTCTGGCTCCTAATATACCAACAACAGGAAAAAACTCCAGTAGTTTAAAGATGTACTTTTCAATATGTCGCGCTACACTGTCCACGAATATTTAAATGACTGTTTTAAATTTTCATGCAAAATAAATAAAATAATAGTAGAAATCAAGTTCATTTATTACTTTTTCTTTTTTTCCCACAAATGCTGACAGCCTGCCTGCCGGCAGGTTTACGGTATGCGGTTTACGGTATATGGTTTACGGTATATGGTTTACGGTTTATGGTTTACGGTACAAGGTATATGGTATGCGGTTGTCAATGCCTAAATAAGGTTGACCACTTTTACTTTCTTATTAACTTTATTTATATTTAATTCTTGAGCAATATTAGAACCAGAGGTTTGTTGTCCGGTATAAATATAACTATTCTCAAATTCTATAG
>JAUWQL010000035.1 GCA_030611105.1 Bacteroidales bacterium | reverse complement strand
TTATTGAAAGTATTATTGAATTAAGTGTTGCTAATACTAATGCAATAAAGGATTATAGAAGCATTGAAAAAAGGTATGCTAACTTAATGCATTTAGCATAGTTATTTTAAACTAGAGCCTTCTTATTTTACAAAATTACTTAAAGATTTGTCAATGCATATACCAGAATAAAAATCTCTCCAACAACGAATATATCCATCCAGCAACTCTTGTTCAGTAAAGTTTTTCGGTTTAAAAACTACATTTGCAGTGTTATATTTTGTCCAGTTATAATGCAATATTCTATCTTCTTTTCTGAATTGATGCCAAACCGGGGTTTGTGGAAATGGAGTAAGAATATAAAACTCCGCTGTTCGAATATTTGCTTTTCTAATAAAATCAAGAGATATGTCAAACACGTGATTATTCTGATAATCGAATCCTAAACCCACAGAAATATAAACTTCAATTCCCTCCTGCTGGTATCTATCAACAAACTCCAAACCATGTTCGAAAAATTGTTGCTGTCCTTTCTGAAAAGCTTTAACAGAATATGGATCGCTACCCGTTACAAGATATAGATTTATCACTCCGGCATCTTTCAATAGTTTTAAAAAGTCAGAATCGTAACTCGTATTTAACGAACCCGATATAAATATTCGCGGTTTTACAGGTAATTCGGCAATAGCCTTAAAAAGTTTTGTACGATATTCACGGCACTCCCTATGTGGTAAAAATAAAGTATCATCAATCAAATAATAATCACCACTAATTTGAGATACGTTAAACTCATCAATTACTTTATCGATTGATTTAAATCGAAGATTACTTCCAAATTCAGCAGGAATAATACAATTTTCGCAATAAAAACTACATCCACGCATAGTTTGAATAAGTTTGGCTTCCCAATCATAGTTATTTCTACCGGTAAAAACTTCCCTTTCCGGGATAGGAACTATATCAATATCATGAACTTCCTTTTTATATATTTTCTTTAATTGACCTTTCTGAAAATCATTTAATATATCAGCCCAAACTCCTTCCACTTCACCAATACATATAGCATCGAAATACTGAGAAGCTTCTTCAGGCATTAACGAAGGATGCATTCCACCTCCAATAACTATTTTTCCCTTAGACTTAAACCGTTTTGCAATATCGTATGCATAATTTGCCTGAGGTGTAAAAAAACTAACTGCAATTAAATCAGCATTATCATCATAATTAATTTTCTCAATATTTTCATCATACAATTTTACATTATGTTCATTTTTAGATAACGCAGTCATGATTGGAATGCCTAATGCCGGGGGCATACTAAAATCGCCTAAATGCTTTTTAGCCCCCTCGGGAGTCTTAAGCTCCAATCTTGATTCTAAAAGTTTTTCGAATTTCGGATATATAAAAGTGATATTCATGCAATTAACTAATCTATATAAATAAATTTATTAACTAATAAAACTAATGTTTTCGTATTAAATACAAAACCTTTTTTGGATAATATCTAACTTAAAAAGTATTGCATTTTTATTACATAATTGAAACCTTTACAAAATAAAACAGGCCATCTCAATCAAAAGAAACGGCCTGTTTGTAAATCTCTTATATTAAAGTTAGTTATTACCTAAGGTAATATCTCTTAGTTGTTCTTTTTCTTTCGAAATTGCTTTTCTTTTAATCATAGTATAATCAGAAATTCCTATTTCATCAAACCAACTTTGCCAAAGTCCCATTATCCTATCCCACTCCATATCTTTTTCTCTTGGTGCTGCTTCAATTAAAATTACCTTTAAATCTGAAAACTTCGTTTTAATTGGCTGAAGTTTATTTTTATCCTTACCAACAATAGGATAACCATCAGTCAGGATAAACAGGAAATTTTCTGTTAGTGTATCTTTTGAAATATCATTGTTTAAATCTTCATAAAAATATTTCCAAATATCAGCTCCATAATATTTTTTGGGATCATTGCTAAATACAGCTTTTTGATAAAGAGTATCGAGATAAGCATGAAAATTCTTTCTTCGCTCAAGCTCCGTCTTTTTTCTAAATACATTTTTTATACTTTCAATATTCGTATACAACTCATCTTCAAAAATTTCTGTTCTAATATTTGATCCGAGCTGAGGAGCAATAACGATTTTAATTTCGTCACGGGATTTTATATACAAATCATTTTTAACCTTTTCCTCAAATAATCCATATATATACTTAATTATCTCAATATCTCTTTTCGGTTGATTTTCTTGTACTATTAACCTATCTGAAAGATCGAGCAAAATAATATAATTATGCTTTACTCTAATTTTATTTTCTTTTGCCGGTGGTGGTGCACATGAAACAATAAAAATTGCTATTGTACATATAATAATTGCTAATCTATTTCTTTTCATCTGTTTATATTTTTTATAGTTAACTCATGTTTTATTATTTATAAATATAGAATAATGAACACCGAATATCGAATAATAAAATTTTCACTTCAATTTTTATTTTTTTCACTTCGTAATTCATTATTCCTTGTTCGATATTCGATATTATTATTTGCATAGTAAACACCTAGCCTCTTCTACTTATAACTTTAACCACACCTGGCTTAATATTATTTTTCTCTTCAAAATCTTTTTTAAGGCCTATACATCTTTCCTTAACAGCCTTCATATTGTCCGGTGATAAATATGAAATCCAGCCGGAAGTAAACTGATCAACATATTTCTTAAGATTACCATACATTATTGTATTTAAATCTTCTCGATAATTACGAATCTGCTCCTTTATATCATTTACAGACACAAGTTCAGATTTAAGAGTTTTTATATCTTTGCTATAATGATTAATAATTTTTTTAATATTACCTGTGATTTTACGTTTATCCCCTTCACGCATTAAAGAATCGAACAATATACTCCACATAATATATACGAGAAATCCCAAAAACAGTATAATGTAAAATGTAGAGCTACTGCTCCATTTAGCAGTTTCGAGTCCCATTAATTCTTTCGCCATTTCTGTATTATCGTGTATAAGAAGAGCAAATAAGAAATCAACAGTAAATGTAACAGCAATTAATAAACTTACGAATGCTATCCTCATTTTATGCTGAAGTTCTAAAAGGATATGAAAAGCCCATCCAAATGCATAAAAAACAAATGGCACAAGAAATAATAAGTAATTATATTGTAATGCTTCAGCCAACTCGTATGGGCCTGGCATAACACTTCCAGTACCCAGTCCTTGTGCAATTCCGTCTGCCACTTTCTCAAAATCAACATAAAGTGCTTTATAAGCAGTTGATACATAAAAGAAAAATAAATAAACAGATAGCATTAACAATATGAACAAATTAATGCCATATTTAGAAGGGCTAAAAGTTTCACGCTTTAATTTTTCATGATCCTTATTTTTTACTTCTCTGATTTTAAGTAATTCTTGTCGGTACTCATCAATGCTATTTGTTTTTTTCTGTATTTCCAGTTCTATTTTTTCATTCTCTTTTTCAATATCTTTTTGTTTTTGCTCTAACACTTTAACTTGTTCTCGTTTTTCTACTTTTTCTTCGTTCGATAATCCTTTATAATTCTCTTCTACTAAATCGCCATCAGCAATTCTAACTAAAAAAGAAGCAAAAACATCCGGATCACCTTTTACATTTCCTGATTTTTCATAACCAAAATTATAGAGACTTACTCTTTCAATTTGGTGTATTACCTTTGTACTATCCTCATTAATGGATTGATTGGTTTGCTTTTCCATGGAAAATAATATTTAGTTTATAATTTATGGTTACTCTTTGGAATCTGAATAATGTATCAATAAAATGCAAGATAACATTTTTTTTATTTTACGACAAAAAAACAGATTATAATATACAACGTAAAAATTCAAATATTATTGAAACAAATGCACTTAGATTAACAAATATTTAAACCGGATAATTTAATAGTATGTATTATTCAGTTTATAAAGACCTCGCAATTCTATAGCATATCAAATAACCTTTTACGTGCTATTACTAACAACTAAAATTGTTTATCATCATATTACCAATTTATATTACGAATAAGATATATTTGCAAGCTATATTTTAGCAAATGAACCAGTCTGTACAATCAAATATTCTTAAACTTTATATAATTAAGATAGCCAAATGGTTCATGCTTTTTATGCCCATTGTAGTATTGTTTTACAAAGATAATGGCTTAGAAATGCGTCACATTTTTATTTTACAGGCCATTTATTCTATCGCAATTGTTGTATTAGAAATTCCATCAGGTTATTTAGCCGATGTTTTAGGCCGAAAGATCACTTTAGTTTTAGGAACAATTTTAGGTTTTTTCGGATTTCTGACTTATAGTTTTTCATATGGTTTTGTAGGCTTCCTAATTGCTGAAGTCATTTTGGGACTCGGACAAAGTTTAATTTCCGGAGCTGATTCCGCTTTGTTATATGACTCATTACTTGAATCAGGCAAAAAGAATAAATACATTAAATATGAGGGACGGATGGTTTCCATTGGTAATTTTGCTGAAGCAATTGCCGGAATATCAGGTGGATTATTAGCTACTTTAAGTTTAAGATATCCCTATTACGCACAGACACTGGTAGCCTTTATCGGAATACCGGCAGCCTTACTTCTTACTGAACCAATCAGGCAAAAGAAGCTGGTTAAAATGAGATTTACGGATATTTTAAAAATTGTAAAATATTCATTACACGATAATTATGAACTTAAATGGAATATCATATTTTCCTCAGTAATTGGTGCTTCAACATTAACAATGGCGTGGTTTGTTCAGCCTTACTTCGATCTTGTATTACTTCCTATAGGTTTATTTGGTGTGTTATGGACAATCCTTAATCTCACAGTTGGGTTTAGTGCGATGATCGCTCACAGAGTTGAAATGAAACTAAAACAGATAAAAACTATGATTGGGATTACTATTTTAATTCCTGCAGGATATATTATTGTTAGCAGAATTAATGCCTTATGGGGAATTGGAATTCTTTTAATATTTTATTTTGTTCGTGGAATTGCAACGCCTGTTTTAAAAGATTATATCAACAAATTATGCGATTCAGATATCAGGGCAACAGTATTATCAGTTCGAAATTTTGTTATTCGAATATTCTTTGCCATTATTGGGCCATTTGTTGGTTGGTACACCGATAATTTTAGTTTACAGGCTGCTTTACTTTTATCGGGGATCGTATTTTTTGTATTAGCTATGATGACATTAACAATGCAATTGAAAGTTCTGAAATCCAAAAAATAATTCTTCATCAATTATCTTGATTATGATACTGCAACACATGCCGAACTTGTTGCAGCTATAACTGCTGCTTGGATTTCTTTTAATGTCTGACTTACAGCTTCAGATATTTCAATACTTTTAGTAAGTTCTTTAATTTTTTTATTTGCTGCCCGATGCTCTTTTCTATTTGGGAATAGTACTCTTGTTAACTTACAACTATTCATTAGGCTCAATAATAATAAATTTTCTAAATCAGTTTTTTTACTTTCAAGAACTATTCTCTTAAGTTTCGATTTAATTTCATCAACAAGCCTCGTATTTATTAATGGGTATTTATAAAATGTAAATAAGCCCCAAACATAAGTTGACTTATTAATCTTGATAATCTTTTTGTTATATAAATCATTAATAATAACTTTTTTAAATCCTGATGCCTTATTGCCTAGTTTATTAATCCAATACTTTGTTCTTCGATTTTTTTTCGAGTTAGTAATTAACTTAATACAATCATCAACAACTTTATAGCCCGTTAATTTCAAATCAACAACTAATAATCGTTTTTTTTGAATTTCAATTTTATTCTGCTCCGACATTTCAAGTAAGATAGCTCCTGCAATACCATAATTTAAGGAAAGTGAATCAATTAGAAACTTACCATTCTTTTTATTGATTGCTAAAAGAATAAACTTTTCAATTAAATTTATTTCCATCAGTATAATTTTTATGCATATAAATTTATGAAATATGTACCATATTTAAAAATCATTCTCTCTTTTTCGCAAACGATTGAAATAATATTTAGATAAAAAACAAAGAAGTTTATTCTTATAAATATACTTATTTCAGTTACAAATTCTTGATATTTATTACAATTTATTCGAAAAATTATTATTATTTAGTACTTCATTTCTTATACATAAAAACAACTATATGAAACTATCAGTAAAAGATGTAATGCGATGCGTTGGATGTCAAAGTTGTATGTTTGCATGCTCTCGTAGAAGTGGAAATGCAGGTTTATCCAATACCTGTATAGGAGTGAAATCTACAGGTGGTATTTCCAGAGGATATACTGTTATAGTTTGCCGATCATGCGAGAACCCCCCATGTGCTAATGTATGCCCAACAGGAGCTCTTGTTCCTAAAGAAGGTGGAGGCGTTCGATTAATCTCATCTAAATGTATTGGATGTGGATTGTGTAAAGATGCATGTATTATCGATGCCGTATTCTGGAACGAAGAACAGAATAAACCCGTAATTTGTGTGCAATGCGGTTATTGTGTAGATTATTGTCCTTATGAAGTTCTTGAATTAATAACAGACAAGAAAGGAGTTAGCCATGATTAAAAATGACACTTTATCGAGAGTTTTATATATTGACCTTTCCAAAATGAAATCTTTTGTTAAGGACAGAAAAGACCTTTTCGAAAAATATTTGGGAGGTACAGGAGTAGCAACACAATTATTGCTTGAAGAATGTCCTGAAGGAATTGATGCTTTTGCACCTGAAGCCCCAATTATATTTGCAGTAGGACCATTAACAGGAGCTTTTCCTTTAGCATCAAAAACTTGTGCCATGTTTAAATCTCCTCACACAGGTGATTTAGGAGAAAGTCATGCAGGTGGCCGAAGTGCAATTGCAATTCGCATGGCCGGATATGGAGCAATTGTTATAAAAGGTAAAAGTGAAATCCCTATATATCTTTCCATAAGTAATGGCAAGGTTTTGTTTAAGAATGCAACCACGCTTTGGGGTATGAAAGACGGCTCAATTGCGGCAAGAGTAATGCGCCAATCAGAAGGAGGAGAAGGCCTAAGAGCAATTTTCAGAATTGGACAGGCTGGCGAAAATATGGCTACATTTGCTAATGTTACTACCGAGACTTATCGACATTTTGGAAGGCTCGGATTGGGAGCAATCTTTGGCAGTAAAATGTTAAAAGGGATAGTAATTTCAGGTAAACAAATGATTGAAGTTGCAAATAAGAAAGAGTACAGATCATTGTATGATCAAATTTATAAAGCAGCAACAGAATTACCTGTAATGAAAAAATATCATGATGTGGGCACTGCTATTAATATTAACTCTTTGAATTCTGCAAAAGCATTGCCTGTAAAGAATCTTCAGATGAGTTCTACAGAAGATATTAAGGCTGTTACCGGAGAAGAAATTGCAAAACATCATTTAGCGCGACGTGTTGCTTGTGCACACTGCCCTGTGGCTTGTATTCACCTGGCATATTTAAGAGAAGCTTACGATGATGATCCATATTTTTACAAAACAATCCCGGTTTGTTACGATTTTGAATTAATATATTCCTTAGGAACTATGGTTGGCATAACCGAACCAAAAGCCTTACTCAAACTTATTGATATAGTTGAGCAAGTAGGTGTTGATGCCATGAGTATGGGTGTTATCCTGGCATGGATTACAGAAATGTTCGAAAAAAACATGATTACCAAAGATGATTTAAATGGTATATCAATAAGTTGGGGCGATGTTGAAGGATACATTAAACTGGTTAAAAATATTTCGAAACCCGCAACGGATTTTCTTAAAGCATGTGCACATGGTGTTGATTATGCTTCAAAAATATATGGCGGAAAAGAATTTGCAATGCAATTTGGAAAAAATGAAATGCCCGGATATCATACAGGTCCTGCTGGTTACCTGGGATTCTTGCTTGGTGCGCGACATAGTCATTTAGATAATGGCGGTTATTCTATTGATCAAAAAGAATTGATTAAAGTTGATTTAAGCCCGGAACAAGTTGTTGACAAATTACTTGACGAAGAAGCAATACGGCAAATTTTATCGAGTATTGCAGTTTGCTTTTTTGCTCGTGGTATTTATGAGCTCAAACTAGTAAGTGAAGCTATTAAATTACTTGGTTTTGATCTTGATGAAAACAAACTACATGAAATAGGAAAGCAAATTCATTTAAATAAATATAAGTTTAAAATGCGAGAGGGATTCAGAATCGAAAAGCTTGAAGTTCCGGAACGTATTTATGAAACACCTGATCCAACAGGAAAAATAACAAAAGATTTCATAAAAAGTGGATTGGATTACGCTAAAAATCTAATTAATTAGTGTTAGCAAGAAAACACCAATAATTTCGTTACTCTTGTTTTGAAAATAGTCGATTACATCAGTAAACTCCCTATTTTCAAAACTACGAAAGCCTCATTTTTGGCATTTTCTTATCTAACACTGAATTTTCATATAGACACTAATTAGTAGTTTTATTAACTAAACTAAAGCCTGCTCAATACGAAGCAGGTTTTTTTTATGCTTTCGCATAATAAATCGATAAGTTTTACGTAATAATATAGTGCTCGATCTAAAGTAATTTATTTACTACTCTCTCCTATATTTTTCTGTTATATAAATTTTTTGGAACTTATATAAAATACTTATGGAAAAAGAAGCAATTGAAACTTTAGTATTTGCCAAAAAAAGTAAAACCGAGTTAATTGATGAAACAATAATTAGTCTTCAGAGCCTACTTTATGAAACATTTTCGGATAAAAGCAAACGAAATCTAAAAAATGAATTTCCTACAAATACACATCCCGATGATTTACGAATAAAATTAGATAATGTGGTGATCTATATTGAAAACCTTAATTCACCTGAATTATCAATTGAAGTTATTTTAGATATTTTTATAAATCAAACAAATTTTGAACTAGGAAAATTCTCTCATATTTTTAATGAAGAGGGTAACTTAATTGATGAGTTATTGGTAATGAATTGAATTTTATTTACCAAAAAACAATACATCTTTTGCTTTGATTCTGGTAAAAAGTGATTATAGAGTCCGGTTTTATAAATTTTTATCAAAACCTGTTTAGGAATAAAAATTATTTGGAATGATTAAAAAGTATATTGAAAAATAAATCACAACTTATTATTTCTTCATTTTCGCTTCATTTTCACATACTAGATTTGTTTTCAGAAAATGAGTATAAAGTTTTAATTGCTCATTAAAATTTACACTGTACAGTAAATTATTAATTAAAATTATTATTAAAACTAAAATTTTAAAATCATGAAAACAAATCTATTAATCCAAACGAAGAAAATTCACAAAATCTTTACTCTGTTAACAATGGCATTGTTAACCGTATTTCTTTTCTCATGCGAGGAAAGTGAAAATCTAAACACCGAAGATGAATACACCAATTTAATTAATGAATCGTATGCACAGGAGGTGTTCGATGAAGTTGAAGATATAGGCGATGAAGCCATTGACTACCTAGACAATGTAACAACAAAATCAGCAAGCGAAGTGTCATGTTATGGCAACTATAACAGGTTAAGCCCTTGTGCCACGGTTACTAAGGTTTATGGAGACGATACAGTAAGCGTTACCATCGATTTTGGTGAAGAAAATTGTTTATGCAACGATGGCCGCGAGCGACGCGGTAAAATCTATATAAATCATTATGGACATTATTGGGGCGAAGGTGGTGTAGAAATAATATACTCTTTCGAAGATTATTTTGTTGATGACAATCAACTTACCGGAACAAAACATGTATATAGACATATTAACGATGCCGGGAATAGACAAAGTGATGTAGTTGTTGATGGTGCTATGATTTTATCTGATGACCAGGGAACCATTACATGGTATGCCGAACGCACTCGTGAAGTTATTGAAGGATCAGATACTCATTATAAATATGATGATGTAATTGAGGTTACGGGTTCATCGTATGGAACTTTAGCCGATGGAACCGACATTACAGGTGAAATAACAACTCCGCTTATTAGAATTAATGAACCTGGATGTTTCAGATACTTTGTATCAGGTGTTCGTGTTGTAATTATAGGTAACCAATCTGAAATAATTATCGACTATGGTGACGGAACATGCGATAACCTTGCGGAAATAACTCAAGATGGGGTAACAAGAATAGTTGAAATCAGAAGAAGAAGGCCTATTTGGTAGTTGGTTAGTTTAATTACAAGTTGTCCCAAAAGTTAATCCGCAAAAACAAAAGCAGAGTTAGTAACCTTTTGAAGCTTTTGGGACAACTTTTTAAAAATAAAGCCATGTTAAAATCAATATTAAATATCATAAGAAATAAAGGTATTATTCATGCCAAAAAAGATTATAATATATCTGAGTCGAACATGGAAATTGATTCTAATAAACCATTTGCAGTTGTTCGTGATGATAATAAAATCATACATCAATTCTTTGATTTTTATGAAGCTTCTGCATTCTCTATAAAACTTAATACCAGTTAAAAAGACAATGGTATTAAGGCATTTTCGAAAGTAATTAAGCTTTCTGTATAGCATATTTATAAATTAGCACTTTATATTATGAATATTTTTTTAACTTACACAACGAAAACATGACGGAGGTATTATGAAAAGAATTGCGTTATTAATTGTTTTTGTTTTTCTGGTGTTGGTTTCATTTGGTCAGGCGGAAACTAAAAAAACTGTAAAAAAAGTTACTGACCCTCCAAAAAGAGAAACCATTAAAACTGTTCCTAAAACAACAAGCAAACAAGCTCAAATAAAAAAGGCTCAGTTGAAAAAAGCACAAATACATAGGAGAAAAAAACAAGTTGTTCGCAAAGTCAAAGCTATAAAGAGAAGGCGAAACGGTTGACCAACTATATATGATTAAGAAAACCAGGGGAAATCTTATTTTTTATAAATGGATTTTTATCAACTTTTTATTACTCGTTATTATTGAACCCAATTATATAATTGGACAAAATACTAAAACTGACACTCTTCAAATATCCGACACAACAGAATGTGTTGATGAAGAATTTAGTTTTTTTATGCTTGATGTTAGTTACACCAATAATAAAGTAGACTCTAAAGATCAAATAAATGAACCTATTCCTGTTTTATTTACCGATGTTAGTTATTTTCATAAATCAGGTATTTGGACAGGATTAATGTTTTCTGATTATTTAAGTGCCGATAGTTTAAGTTATGATTTTGATTTTCAGTTGGGATTTCAAAAATATCTATTTAATGATCTTTTTGATTTTGATATAAATTACACCTATCATAAATATTACGGTGAATCTATTTTTGAAGGGATAAAATATAACCATGCTTTAAATGCATCGACCGGTTTAACATACGAATTCTTTTATTTGTATGCCGATGGTAATTTTTACCTTGATAACGAAAACTATTTTACAAATTTTGGGTTATCATTAACAAATAATTTAGATAAAGTATTTTTTAAGAACGATTATCTGTATATTCAACCAACAGGATCAATTACCTATGGTACCGATTATTGGTTATACGATATTTTCAAGCCATATATAGAAAATTATTTGATTCCCCTACTTAGATTTAGGGGATACCCCGTAGATAATCTCTCATCTGAAGATTTAACAGAACAATATTTAAGTAATAATGGATTATCGACTAACACTTATTCATACCAGGGAGTTGATTTATTTATTCCTGTTACTTATGGAATTAATAACGTGTCATTAATGTTTTCGTGGATGTATTATATTCCTTCAGATAAATTGAAGGCATTTGGTATGAGAAATCAATCGGGTTATTTTATCTCATTATCATTTATTTTTTAAAATTATTACAATGAGAATTTTAATTACTTCTTCATTTTCGCTTCATAATTAATTCTTAAATTTGTTTTCATAAAATAATTAAATTACAAGTAATAAGATTAAATAAAAATTAATAAATTGTCTAAATTAAAATTACAGGAGGTTACTATGAATTTTAAAAAAGCGTTAACAATTATTGCAATTCTTTCAGTTTCAATGGCAGGATTTGCTCAAGAGGAAATTAAAGAACAAAAACAATTGCAAACAAAAACACAAGTAAAAGAACAATCTGGAGAACAAGTAAAAACTGAAGCTAAGGTACAAGAACAAACTAAAACCCAAGCAAGAGAACAGGTTCGCACTGAAGAAGGATCCGGAGATCAAGTACGAACTCAAACCAGAGACCAAGTTCGTACTGAAGAAGGATCTGGAGAACAAGTACGGACCCAAACTCAAACTCAAAAACAAGCAAATGCTGCTCCTGATGCACAACAAAGCCAAAAACAAAACCAAAAACAAATCAAAAAAGCACAAAAGCAGCAATCGCAAATGCAAAAGCAAAATGCAAAACAAATGTCAAAAAGAAACAGTGAAGCTACCAAAGGGAAAAAAGGTGGTGGAAAATAGTTAATTATTAATCCCCGGGAAACATTTCCGGGGATTTTAACGTTTACAATCAATAAGTCATAAATCAACCGTATAAAAATATGGCTGATTTTTTATATTAATATCATTTTACCTGAAACTCTATGATATCTCTAAAACTAGATCATTTAAAATTTATTTTTTTATTTACGCTAATCCCTTTTTATGCAAATAGCCAAAATGAAAGTGATACAATAACTAATATAAATTCTAAGGATATCGATGATTTTAGTTTTTTAATGATTAATGCAAGTTATACAAACAATAATCTTGAATATCTAAGCGATTTAACCTATGTAACTGAGAAGATTCCTACCCTTTTTACCAATTTATCTTATATAAATAAAACAGGGTTGTATCTTGGAGGCTCGTACGCTAATTACTTTAATGCAAATACTCAAACATTCGAATATGATATAGAAGCCGGATTTCAAAAATATTTCAAGAATGGGTTTGATATTGATCTTTATTATAACAAACATGAATTTTCGGGAGATACTTTGCTCGAAGCAATAAATTACGATCACTCTATAAATTTCTCAACAGGTATAGATTTAGATGGATTTTATTTATCGACTGATTTATCGTATTTAATTGCTAATAAGAATAATTTCTTTTTAGATATCAATTTTTCAAGGTTTATACAAATAGATAAAATTCTGTTCAAAAATGATATGATTTTAATTAATCCTTCTATATCTTTAGCTTTTGGAACCGATTACTAGATTTATGAAGACATGACTCTTGATGAGAAAAATTCGACAGGAATCTATTTACTTAGCAGTGGTTATTCATTTAATTCATTCTCTTATGAAGGATTTGATATATTTATCCCTGTTAGTTATGGAATAAATAATACCTATTTATCCTTTTCGTGGTTGTATAGAATACCCGGAGATAAGTATAAATATCTTGGTTGGGAGAATCAATCTAGCTTTATGATTTCATTAACGTACTTTTTAAATTTTTCAAATAAATAATGAGAATTTTAATTGTAGAAGACGAAAAAAGTTTAGCATCAGAAATCAAGGAATTTCTGGTAAAAGAAGAATATAATTGCGACTTAGCTTATACCGGCACTGAAGCTTCTGAATTAATAGCTATAAATCCTTATGATTTTATTTTACTCGATATAGGATTACCCGATTATAACGGTTTAGACCTTATTAAAGAAGCTAAAGAATATAACTCTGAAGCTTATTTTATTGTTATTACTGCCCGGGGCGAATTAGAAGATAAAATAAAAGGTTTCGATCTTGGAGCTGATGATTATTTGCCCAAGCCATTTTCTTTGCTTGAGTTACTTTCACGAATTCAGGCTATTACACGTCGTAAATTCGGGCATCAAATGTCGATAATTGAATTTGGAGATTTTTCTTTGGATACAAGTAAAAAACATTTACAGTATAAAAATCAAGGAGTTGATTTAACAAAAAAAGAATATAAGTTACTAAGTTACCTTGTTTTAAATAACAACAGGGTTTTAGATCGTTTGCAGCTTACCGAACATATTTGGGGCGAATTTTTTGAAGACGATTATGATTCGAATTATATTGATGTTCATATCAAAAATATTCGTAAAAAGTTATCAGAATTCGATAATACGAACTGGATAAAAACAGTTCGGGGAATTGGTTATAAATTTGAACTTTAATCAGGTTTATTAATAGTTGTGCTCAATTAAATAAAAAAGATATAAATATCAATAATATGAGATATAAAGCTGTTATTCTATTAATTTTATTAAATCAATTTGCATTTGCCCAATTAGAACTTGTTAACAAAATAGGGCATAATACTCCTGCTTTTGTCGCAGTTTATAACGATACATTATTTGTTTGCAACGATGCACTAATTATCTATGATGTATCAGGTACAGAACCAGAGCAAATAGGGCAAGTGGACTTTGCAAGCGGTTATTTACAAGAAATCCAATACAATAACAAAAAAATATACGGAGCATTTAATGAAAACGGGATAATTGTTTATAATGCAACTAATATTTCAGATATAATTACTGTTGATACAATTTATAAAGCCTTCAATTTTTTTGAACTACATTCTTTAGACAGCAACTTAATTGCTATTGGGAAAAAAAACAATATTTATTATTTGACTCTGATTGATTTATTCAACTACGAGATGATTGATAGTTTGGATTTGACAAATGGAAATTTGGAACCAAAAAAAATATTAATAGATAGCAATTATATTTATCTAACATACGGGCCTCGCAATTCATCAGATTCAAGCGAACTTCACATTATAAAACACAATTCTTTTCAAACACTGGAACACCTTAGTAGTCTTAATATTGGCGAAAGCGATTATTCTGGAGGAAGGCATAATTCGCCAATTTTAGCAATTGCCAAAAACAATAACTTTCTGTATATAACAAGTATGTATCATGACCCTGATTGCGATATTAAAATAATAGATATAACAAATATTCTAGAGCCACAAATAGTAAAATGCTGGGATAATAATGGTATAAAAGCAATTGATATTGCAATGGAAAACCAAATGATTTATTTAACTAATACCAAAAGTCAATTATTTTTAATACAAATAGAACAAGATACAGCTCTAAATATTGTTTCTCGAATCAGAGCACCAATACCCGATTATTACAATCACGACTTTTTGTTGAATATTACTAACAACAAAGCATATCTGAACAACTGGGATAATTATGCCGTTTTTGCATTTGATATAAGTGATGAATATTCGATTGACAATCTTTATAGTATTGAATATGGCCATGACTGGCGTGATGTATGCGTATCTGAAAGTGGCGACAAACTTTATGCAGCTGTTTGGAATTGTTACCAACTATATACAATTGATGTTTCCAATCCTAAATCGGCATATATCGAAAATCGTAAGGAGCTTTTTGGTTCGGGTTGGGGTATAGAGAGTAGTGGGGATTTTATATATTCTGCTATGGGCGACACTACTGTCTCAACAATGTCAACAGGAGGAATGGTTATTTCTCAAATAACTGATAGTGTTCCGGAAGTAATATCATGGTTGCCACCTCGGCAAGGCAATCACGATGTTCAAGTAAATATTGACCAACAAAACAAATTAGCATATATCATTTCGGGACAGCCTACAGCCTATTCCGAAGAATGGGAAAATCATTCCAGCCATAATCCGGGGCTTAGAATTGTTAGTTTAGAACAACTTACTGACACCCTTCAGGAAGACCATTTTATTACAATAGATTACCAATGCAGAGCTATTCATAGCACCAGTGATAAAATTTATATTGTAGCTACCGATACAGTTTTAAATCATGATGGCGAACATTGCGGATTATTTCAAATTAATAAGGATTCATATAGTATTAAACAGTGGCATCCTCAAATCAATGCAAAAATGTATGCTGTGTATGCTACTAACGATTATGTTTATTGTGGTTTAGGAGATTCGATATTATGTTTTAGTGCTGATGACTTATCAGAACCACTTATGAATTATCAACTTGATGATATTTGCATGGATATATTTGTTGAAGATGAATATATAATTGCAATTTCAAGAAAATCACTTTATATCATAGAACATAATACAGATAGTACATTTAAACTTATCGACTCTATTTCAAATATTTATAATTCAGAATTTCGTCATCTGACTTTAAACAACAACAATATTTTTGTTCAAACATCAAATGGTATTAACATATTTAATAAACCATTCGAAACCGGAATTATATATCCGTCGTTAAAACAAAATATAACAATTTTCCCAAACCCTTTTAATAGTAGTTTTTCAATTGAATTCGAGTCCCAACAGGTTGATGATGCTATAATCTCAATTTTTGATATAAGCGGAAAACTGATTGTTAAAAGGAAAGAAAACATTGTGAATAAAATATTAGAAATCAATTATTTTAATCCAAAAAATGGAATCTATATTATTCAAATTGAAACGAATAATACCAAATATGTAGGAAAAATTATGAAATATTAATTATATGAAACACTCATTGAGTGATTTAATACGAAAGATAACTTAGCGGAGCGATCTCACGTAAGTAATCACTCCACAAAAGGACATGATTAAATTTCAGATACTTAACTTAAATTTAAACTTGTGAAAAAACCTAAGTTAAAACTCAAAAGTCAGCTTGCATTATTTAATGCTTTATCAAAAGCACTAATTATAATACTACTTGTAATTAGTGTACCCTGGCTTGTTAGTGAAATATCTATAAAAGATACCGATGATGTTTTAGAACAAAAACTCGACCAGGTTATTGAATTAGTTGATAGTTTAGGTATTGATACCTATATTGATATGGATGCCGAATTCCAGGCATTTGGCAGTTACAATATTTTAAAAGAAGAATATATTTCCATCGAACAAATTAAAAAGGATACTATTGTAAACCTAATTCAATATTCGCAACGAATTATCGAAGATGAACTCGTTGATTACCGGGTTTTAAGTTATTCGATTGAGGAAAATGGAAATAATTATTTAATTGAAATTGGTAAAAGTATATGGACCATATATCGTTTTGAGCAAAACCTGAAACGTTTTACATTTATTTTCCTGATAATTGTAATATCACTTACTTTAATACTTGATCTTTCTTTTATTCAATATTTACTTATACCTCTCGAAAAAATTGTCAAAAAATTAAAATCAACAAATCATCCTGCATCATTTGATTATAAACCTGTCAAAACTTCAACTTCCGATTTCGCATATCTTAATGAAACAATACATTCCTTAATGCGAAAAATTGAAGCAGCATTTAATGATGAAAGAGAATATATCAGTAATGTATCACATGAATTACTCACTCCTGTAAGTATTATACAAAGTAAACTTGATAATATAATTAACAATGGAAATTTGCAGGAAGCAGATATGATCAAGATTCTTGAATCAAAAAAAACTCTTCGAAGGTTAACTAATCTTGTTCGAACCCTGCTTATGATGTCAAGAATTGAAAATGAAGAATATATATTATCCGAGAAAGTCAACATAACGAATACACTTAAGAATGTTATTGAAGAAATTGAAGATAAAATTGCCGTTAAAGAATTAGAGTTAAAACTGAAATTTAAAGCAACAGATTTTGTTTTTACAGGGAATGATAATCTATTGTTTACATTATTCTATAATTTCATAAATAATGCAATAAGATATACTGATAAAGGATATATTAGTGTTGAAACCTTGATGGAGAATCATCAGTTTCTGGTAAAAATTGCTGATACCGGCATCGGAATACAAAAAGAAAATATTCCTCACATATTTTCAAGATTTAAAAATTCCAGTGAAACTAAAGATAGTTACGGGCTCGGTTTGGCCTTATCTAAAAAAATATGCGATTATCATAAAATAAATATTGAAGTTATTTCTGAAGAAAACAGAGGATCTACTTTCATTTTGAAATTTCCAAATTAGAACCAAAACACCTGATATTATCCATTACAGCCTGTATTATTTTGATTAACAGCCGGTTTTCTTACATATACACCGAAACCGTTATTTTAAATATTCGTACAATCACATAAACCGAGAATATTTAAATATGTCAGATCATCCAAAACATAGTGATTATATAAATCGGGAAAAAGATACTGTTACTCACCTGACAGATCATTTACCGGTTGGAATTTACAGAACAACTGTCGATGGAAAAATAATATATGCAAATCAGGCCCTTGCCAATATGCTCGAATACAGCATACAAGAAATTCTGAACATTTCTGTTAAAGACTTATATGTAACCAGTAAAGAAAGAAAATCTCAAATCAAATTATTAATAAAAGCTTCAAGTACTTCATGTCAGGAAATAAGCTTAAAAACCAAAAGTGGTAATGCAATAATTGCCAGAGATACTATGACAACAGTTAAAGATGCTAGTGGAAATATAATATACTTCGATGGTATTTTAGAAGATATTTCTGAAAAGAAGAAAGCGGAAGAAGCACTTAAAGAAAGTCAGTTAAGATATAAAATTCTTACCGACCTTACAATTGAGGGAATAATTATACATGATAATGGAATAATTATAGATACTAATCCAGCCATTCAAAAGATGACAGGTTATGATGCTGATTATTTGATAGGCACAAATGTTTTTAAATTTATTCACCCGGATTCACAAAAATTAGCTAAAGAAAACCTGGAGAGACAATATTCAGGCATCTATGAACTTACAATAATTCGAAAAGATAAATCTACTTTTATAGCTGAAATTGAAGTAAAAAATGTATTAATTGATAATAAAGAATATAGAGTTGTAGCACTAAGAGATGTAACCAAACGAAAAAACATTGAAAAAGAAATTCTCTCTTTATCAACAGCTATTACCCAAAGCCCTGCATCTGTTATAATAACTGATCTGGATGGAAATATTGAATATGTAAATCCGAAATTCACGGATGTTACAGGTTATACCTACGAAGAAGCAATAGGCAAAAATCCTAGAATCTTAAAAACAGAGCATACTGTTTCCGAAGATTATAAAGAAATGTGGGAAACGATAGCTTCAGGTAAAATTTGGAGAGGAAAGTTTTTAAACAAACGTAAAGATGGTACTCATTACTGGGAGCTGGCATCCATATCACCAATTATTGATGAAAAAGGAAATATTATTAAATACTTAGCAATAAAAGAAGACATTACTGAAAGAAAGAAAACTGAAGATGCTTTAATTAAATCAGAAAAGGAATTATCGCAGGCTAATGCCACAAAAAATATGTTCTTCTCTGTAATTGCTCATGATTTAAAAGGTCCAATTGGGAGTTTCGTGCAATTGCTTGATTTATTAAAAGAAAACTTTAACGATATTTCAAATGATGAAAAACTCGATTATCTGAATATTTTAACACGACTATCGTCTAAAACAAATAATTTACTAGAAGATTTGTTATTATGGGCACAAATTCAGATGAACACACTTGAATTCTCAATTGAAAGCATAAACCTAAAGACATTAATAAAAAATCCAATTGGAATCGTTGAAGAAAAAGCAAGAGAAAAAAATATTGAAATAAAAACACAGATTGATGATATAAATGTTGATATTAATGCAGCCTCTATAAAAACCGTAATACGTAACTTACTTTCAAACTCTATTAAATTCTCGCATAAAAACAGTCAAATTGAAATTTATTCCAGAATAATTCAAGATAACAATACAATTGAAATATCAATTAAAGATAATGGTGTTGGAATTCCAAAAGAAAATATTGATAAACTTTTTAAAATAGAAACTTCTTTTTCAACTTACGGAACCGAAAAGGAAAAAGGTACCGGACTTGGATTAATTCTTTGTAAAGAGTTGGTAGAAAAAAACGGTGGTACAATCTGGATTGAAAGTGAAGAAGATTCGGGAAGTACATTTTTCTTTACTTTACCCTTGAAAAATTAAAGTTTCAGCAAGTTCAGCAAACTCAGTCAAAGTAAGTATATAGTCTTTAATCATATGTTAAAGATTCAACAAATGATATATATCATACACTTTATTTAAACAAAATCTAAACTATATCGTTTATTTCTGTAGGTAAGAATAATTATAATGTTTAGAAAACTGATTAATATTATTGTTTCGTTACTATTGCTGACAACAACAGTTGGATTTTCTATATCCAAACATTATTGTGGAGAAGACCTAATTTCTATATCAATTTCTCATGAAGCCGAATCTTGTTGTGATATGGAAGGAGAAAATGGCTGTTGTCATAACGAAACTGAGGCATATCAACTCAATAATATTTTTGTTATCTCTCCGGTTTTGGATAACAGTTCAGTTAATCACATAGATTTACTATTTTCATTATTTTATATTACCATAGAAGATATTTCTTTAGTGGAAGGAAATTCTATATACCAAATACCTGAATCGCCGCCGCCAATAAAACTACATACCGTACTATCTAAACTACAATCATTTCTCTGTTGATATAATTGATTTTTGCTTTGTTTAAACCATCATTTAAATGGTTGTAACATTATTGTAATCAATTATTTGTATAAATAAAATACAGAGTTATGTTAAATAAAATTATAAGATTTTTTTTAGAAAATAAATTAGTGACATTTCTATTTCTCTTTATTTTCATAGTATGGGGTATAATATCGTCACCATTTAGCTGGGAAACAGGTTTTTTGCCAAGTGATCCCGTTCCTGTAGATGCCATCCCTGATATAGGAGAAAACCAACAAATTGTGTATACCGAATGGCCAGGTCGATCACCTCAAGATATGGAAGATCAGGTATCATATCCGTTAACAACAGCTCTTTTAGGTATTCCGGGAGTTAAAACCATAAGAAGTAATTCAATATTTGGAATATCAAGTATCTATGTCATTTTTGAAGAAGATATAGAATTTTACTGGAGCAGAACCAGAATACTTGAAAAATTAAATTCATTACCATCAGGAACTTTACCTGATGATGTTACTCCGGTTCTCGGGCCTGATGCAACTGCCTTAGGCCAGATATATTGGTATACGCTCGAAGGCAGAGATAAGAACGGAAAACCCAATGGAGGATGGGACCCACATGAGCTTAGAACAATTCAGGATTTTTATGTAAAATATTCTTTAATGTCGGCAAAAGGTGTTGCTGAAGTAGCTTCAATTGGAGGTTTTGTAAAGGAATATCAGATTGATATAGATCCGAATGCAATGAAAGCGCACGGAGTTTCTATAGCTCAAATAATGCAGGCAGTTAAAAAAAGTAATCTGGATATTGGAGCAAGAACAATCGAATTCAACAGAGTTGAATATCTTATAAGAACACTGGGATATATTAAAAGTCTGGAGGATCTTGAAAAAAGTGTTGTAGCTGTTAACAACAATGTTCCTGTTCGGCTTAAAGATGTTTCAAAAGTACATTTTGGTCCTGCAACTCGCAGGGGCGGATTAGATAAAGGTGGAGCAGAAGCTGTTGGGGGTGTTATTGTAGCACGATATGGTGCAAATCCATTAGAAGTAATCAATAATGTAAAAAATAAAATAGATGAAATATCTACAGGACTTCCTTCAAGAACTCTTGACGATGGCTCAGTTTCAAAAGTAACAATAGTACCTTTTTATGACAGGACAAATCTTATTAAAGAAACATTAGGAACTTTAGAAGAAGCTTTAACACTTGAAGTACTTATAAGTATAATAGTTGTTCTAATACTTGTTTTTAATTTACGAGCTTCATTTCTTATTTCAAGTATATTGCCAATTGGAGTGCTAATGACTTTTATCGCTATGCGCCGGTTTGGAGTTGATGCAAATATTGTTGCACTTTCCGGAATTGCTATTGCTATTGGTGTAATGGTAGATGTTGGTGTAGTTATTACTGAAAATATAATCCGGCATATTGATTCTCCGGAAAATATGGGTGCAAAAGGCAAACATTTATTTAATGTGATTTATGAATCCACAATTGAAGTTGCCCCTGCAGTTATTACAGCCCTGACAACAACAATTGTGAGTTTTTTACCCGTATTTGCAATGGAGAATGCCGAAGGTAAACTATTTAAACCTTTAGCTTTTACAAAAACATTTGCAATGCTTTCTGCCTTAGTTATTGGTTTAATAATAATTCCAGCTTTGGCCCACATTGTTTTCTCAATTAAAATAGACAGAAAACGAATAAAACAATATCTAAGCATTGCTTTAATACTTGCCGGGATAGCATTCATTTTCTTTTCGCATTATTTTATTGCTTTTGCTTTAGTGGCATATGGAATAAATAATTTCATGGAGTTTAAATGGAAAGAAAACAGAAAAGAATATGTAAACTACATAAATATAGGAATAATTCTTTTAGTAGTTGTTAATTTTCTTTCAACAGAATGGATGCCGCTGGGAGCAACAAATAGCAACTTTATCAATTTTATATTTGTTACTATCATAATAGCATTGATTTTAGGAGCTTTGATGTCAATTGTGCATTACTACCCAAAAATATTGAAATGGGCATTGACAAATAAATGGAAATTTTTGAGTTTCCCTATAATTGTTGTTTTATTTGGCATAATCACATGGCAGGGATTTGATAAGTTATTCGGTTTTATGCCTGATAGCATTCGTGAAACCAAAACCTGGCAAGCAATTAATAGAACACTTCCGGGTATTGGAAAAGAGTTTATGCCGACTCTTGACGAAGGCTCATTCTTATTAATGCCAACAACAATGCCGCATTCAGGCATAGAAGAAAATCTCGAAGTTATTCGAATGCTCGACAAAAAGGTAAATTCAATACCAGAAGTAGAAAATGTAGTTGGAAAATGGGGACGTGTAAATTCAGCTCTTGATCCTGCCCCAACGTCTATGTATGAAAATGTAATTAATTATAAATCAGAATATATTCTTGACGAGGATGGTCATAGAATTCGTTTCAAAAAAGATAAAGATGGTGCTTTTATTTTGAAAAATGGAGGTAAATATAATCCCGAAACTGAAGAGTTCCGAGTAATAGAAAAGGAACTATTGATTGTAGATAAAAGAGGTAAGTATTTTCGTCAATGGCGCGATCATATTAAATCTCCTGATGATATCTGGAATGAAATAATTAAGAACTCAAAAATTCCGGGTTTAACGTCGGCTCCGAAACTACAACCAATTCAAACCCGTTTGGTAATGTTACAAACAGGGATGCGTGCGCCAATGGGAATAAAAGTATTTGGACCTGATTTGGAGAGTATTGAAAAAACAGGTTTCCAACTGGAAAATCATTTAAAAAATGTTAAAGGCGTTGAACCAATGTCTGTTTTTGCCGATCGCGTTGTTGGTAAGCCTTACCTTGAAATTAATATTAACCGCGATTTGATTGCACGGTATGGATTAACAATTTATGATTTACAAACCCACTTAAGCAGTGCTATCGGTGGTATGCAATTAACAACAACAGTTGAAGGCAGAGAACGATTTCCTGTTCGGGTACGATATGCAAGGGAATATAGAGATAATCCCGAAGATCTGAAAAAAATACTGATTCCAACTCCATCCGGATCACAAATCCCGTTAGGAGAATTAGCGAGTATAGATTATACAAGGGGTCCGCAATTAATAAAAAGTGAGAATACTTTTTTAGTCGGATATGTGATTTTTGATAAAAAGGAAAATTTTGCTGAAGTGGATGTAGTTGAAAATGCAAAGAAATATCTTGATGAGAAAATTGAACAAGGTGTACTGGAAATCCCAAAAGGAGTGAACTATAAGTTTACAGGTAATTACGAAAATCAAATTCGTGCAACAGAACGACTGATGATTGTAATACCAATCTCATTAATCATTATATTTTTAATACTGTATTTCCAGTTTAGGTCAGTCGCCGGAGCAGGATTGATCTTTTCAGGAATTTTGGTTGCTTTCTCCGGCGGATTTATCATGTTGTGGCTTTACGGTCAGTCATGGTTTATGAACTTCTCGGTTGCCAATATTAATATGCAGGATATGCTTCAGATAGACCAAATAAACATTAGTGTCGCAGTCTGGGTTGGCTTTATCGCTTTATTTGGTATAGCAACCGACGATGGAGTACTTATAAGTACATATCTGAAACAAATATTTGATAAAAAATCTCCGGCAACAGTTGAAGAAGTCAGATTAAATGTGCTTGAGGCAGGAATGAAACGTGTACGTCCGGCAATGATGACTACAGCAACAACAATTATTGCTTTATTACCTATTCTTACATCTACCGGTAAAGGATCTGATATAATGACTCCAATGGCTATTCCAATTGTTGGAGGTATGCTTATCGCGATACTTACGATTTTTGTGGTTCCTGTGCTTTATAGTATGTGGCAGGAGAATGAAGTAAAAAAACTGCGACTAAACAAAAAGGAGGTCTAAAATGAAAACTAAAATAATATTACTATCAATAATTTTAATGATAAGCTATACACTTTCAGCTCAGGATGTTTTAAACAAGTATTTGGAACTATCTGCCAAAAACAATCCTGCATTAAAAGCTAAATTTAATGAGTATATGGCTTCTTTAGAAGTAATTCCACAAGTTAGTACTTTACCTGATCCGCAATTGGCTTTCGGTTATTTTATACAGCCTGTGGAAACAAGACTTGGTCCGCAAGAAGCTAAAATATCATTAACTCAAATGTTTCCATGGTTTGGAACATTGAATGCCAAAGAAGATGTTGCTATTCAAAACTCAAATGCAAAATATGAAGTTTTTGAGGAAGCTAAATCAAAACTGTTTTTCGAGGTGAAATCAACATATTATGATCTGTATTTTTTGAAACAGTCGATAAATATAACAGTTAAGAATATTCAAATACTTGAGACTTTGAAAAATATTGCTCTTATAAAAGTTGAAGCAGGAACAGCGTCGGGTGTAGATGAGATCAGAGCAGAAATGGAGTTTTATGATTTAGAAAATAATCTGGCTCTTTTAAAGGATAAATGGAATGTACATTCAGTAAAGTTTAACAATCTTCTAAATGTTTCTGAAAATAATACAATCGAAATACCGGAAACACTTTGGGACATTGATTTAGCATTTACACGTGATGCCATTTTAGATAGTCTAAAACTTAATAATCATCAGGTTTTAAGTCTTGATTACATGCTTGAATCATATCATAGCAAAGAAGATCTGGCAAAGAAATCAGGATTACCAAATTTATCCATTGGCATCGATTATATAGCTATTGGAAAATCAGATAATACAACGCTTGATGCAAGTATCAATGGTCAGGATGCAATCATTTTTCCGAAAATTGGCATTACAATTCCGCTTTACAGAAAAAAATACTCTGCTATGATAAAGGAGGTTGTATTTATGCAACAAGCGACAGAAAATAAGAAAGCCGATAAAATCAATGCTTTAGAATCTTTATTTGAACAAGTTTATAGCGAATATTTTGATGCTGAAAGGCGAATTGATTTGTTCCAAAAGCAATTACAATTAGCAGAAAAAGCAATAAAAATTCTTGAGACCGAATATGCGACCAACAGTAAAAACTTCGAAGAAATATTAAGAATGGAAAAACGCATTTTAAAGTATGGCTTAGAATTAGAATTGGCACGCAGTGATAAGCAAGCTTCGATTGCATTTATAGTTTATTTAATGGGAAATTAAAAAGTACAGTAAGATGAAAACAAAAATATTAAAATCAATAAACAAAAGGGAAATTATAATTATAGTGATTACACTTATAATTGGCATTTTCTTAGGTGGATTATTTTTTGGTAATTCGGAAGAAGATCGCAAAACTCACTCTCATGAAGAAATTACAGATGCACAAGAAACCATTTATACATGTTCTATGCATCCACAGATTAAACAGAACGAACCCGGATTATGCCCTATTTGTGCAATGGATTTAGTTCCTATGACAAGCGTGCAGTCCGATGAGGATGATGTTGATCCAAACGAAATACAAATGACAGAATCAGCCATTAAACTGGCTGATATTCAAACTGGCATTGTAAAACGTGGAGTTCCTGAAAAATCGGTTCATTTGTTTGGTAAAATAAAGGCTGATGAAAGAAATATTGCAAAGTTAACAGCTCGTTTTGGAGGGCGAATAGAAAAGCTTGACATTAATTTTACAGGGCAAAATGTCCGGAAAGGCCAAAAACTTGGAACAATATATTCACCGGAATTAATAACTGCCCAAAAGGAGCTTTTAGAAGCTTTAAAATATAAGGAAACAAACCCCTCCTTTTATAAAGCTTCACGTAGCAAATTAAAACTTTGGAATCTAACAAATGAACAGATAGACGCAATTGAAAATAATGGAGAACCAAAACTACATTTCGACATTCTTTCGCCTATAACAGGAACAGTAACAAATCGTTATGTTGCTATTGGAGATTATATAAAAGAAGGTTCAGCACTATTTGAAGTTATAGATTTAACTAATATTTGGGTGATTTTTGATGCCTACGAAAGCGATTTACCCTGGATTAATGTAAATGACAATATTGATTTTACTTTGCAATCCGTACCGGGAAAATTATATTCCGGTAAAGTGGCTTATATAGATCCATTTATTAATGCATCTACAAGAGTAACACAGGTAAGAGTCAATTTTGGAAATCCTGAATTATTGCTAAAGCCTGAAATGTTTGTAAATGGAATTTTGGAATCGAAAATAGCCAAAAACTCTACTGAATTACTTATTCCGAAATCATCAATTCTATGGACAGGCAAACGAGCAGTTGTATATGTGAAAATTGCTGATAGAAAGAATCCGTCATTCCTGTACAGAGAAATAATTCTGGGACCAGAAGCAGGAGATTTTTACGTCGTTTCAGAAGGATTAACCGAAGGTGAAGAGATTGCAATAAATGGTGTATTTAAGATTGATGCCTCAGCTCAATTAGCTGGAAAACCAAGCATGATGAATCCGGAAGGTGGCAAAATCTCAACCGGACATAATCATGCCCACCTGCCGGACGAGCAGGGTGATATGGAAATGAGTTCATCTGATGATCATTCATCTCATGAACAAGGTGCTGCTGATTTAAAACATGAAATGTTTATAGTAGGTGGTAGTTGCGAAATGTGTAAAGATCGAATTGAAAATGCAGTTTTATCACTAAAAGGAGTAAACTCTGCTGAATGGGATTCCGAAACTAAAATGATACATGTTTCATATGATTCAGGTAAAGTAAAACTGATTGATATTCACAAAGAAATTGCTAAAGTCGGGCATGATACTGAAAAGGTAAAAGCACCAGATGAAGTATATAATAATTTGCCCGGATGTTGTTTATACAGAGATTCAAAATAATTATTTATTAACTAAATTTTAATCATTATGAAAACAAAAATTTTAAACTTAACAATTGCATTATTTTTAATGGCAAGTTTTAGCGCTCTTGGACAAGAGTTGAAAACCGAAAAATTCAAAGTTTACGGTAGCTGCGGAATGTGTGAAAACCGTATCGAAAAAGCGGCCTCTGATTTAGGAGGAGTTACTTCGGCCGATTGGAATAAAGAAACTAAAGTGCTTGAAATATCTTTTGATTCAGAAAAAGTAAAAATAGAAGATATTCACAAAGCTATTGCAAAGGTAGGGCACGATACAGAAAAGGAAAAAGCAGATGATAATGTTTACAATGCTTTACCCGGATGTTGCCAATATCGTTAATTTATTTAGATCAGGGATTAATAAATAATCCCTGATCTAATTGTTTTCATTAATAAATTGATATTATGACTAAAATTTACAAAATGCAATCTGTGATAACATGTCCTGAATGCGGATTTAAAAAGGAAGAAACAATGCCGGAAGATTCCTGTCAGTTTTTTTATGAATGTGGAAATTGCAAAGAAATATTAAAGCCTAAAAATGGTGATTGTTGTGTTTATTGCTCTTATGGAAGTGTTTCCTGCCCGTCGATTCAGAAAACAAAACATTGTTGCGATTAACAAGTTCTCTTCAAATAGAGCAATGACACTTAAAACAAATTGTCGTTAAATCGACTTAAAAACAATAATCAAATTTGTCCGGTAAAATAACAATAATTGAATCAGGTTTAGTATACTGTTTTGATCTAAATTGAGACGCTTTAATATCTTTTATCGAGTATTTCGCACCAGAATAATTCTTTTCTTTCAAATACACAATAAACTCGTCCAAATACTCCTGGCTCCAATAATGAGTTGGTATAATTCTTTTAGGATTAAATAAGCGAATAAACTTTTCAGCTTGTGGAATATATTTTATTTTGCCTTCGATCGGCATAATCAATAAATCAATATTTTCAGGATAGTTCTTTTTGAAATAATCAGCAATAGAATCGTTTTCAATATTCGCAATCATTCCCTGAATATCGCCGGTATGTAATATATTAAATCCTTTATATGTAAATAAATAGCTTGTGTTATCAAATATCCCAAATTGATTTTCACAGGTTGGAATTGGTATAATATTTAAATCTTCAAGTTCTAAGCCTTCTCCGTTATTCAAAATATGCTTTACACCTTTGGGAATTCTAGTTGAATCATAATGGTCTTCATGCAAATGAGAATAAACCATTACATCCGGAATTAAATCTCATATCATGAATTGGGCTATCCCACCCCCACTCCTTCCATGCGTTAGGTTTACCATAATCCGTAACTACAGTAATTTTATCAAATGTTAATACAAATGCAGAATGACCTAAATAATGAATTTGAACATTTTGTGAATAAATACTAATTTCGTAACGGATCAGTGCTAAAAATACAAAAATATATTCTGTCATTAACAAGTTTCGAACAGTATCTTGTGGCTTAAATATTTAGAATCAAAAAAAGCAACCATTATCAACAAAAAACTTA
>JAUWQL010000065.1 GCA_030611105.1 Bacteroidales bacterium | reverse complement strand
ATATTTACATCAACATAAGTATATGTTCCAAAACCCAACCATAATGATCCACCCCAAAATAAATATGATTCTTTTGTTTCTTCTTTTGATTTATTTTTAATGTTTTTATTTTTCTGAGCATCTACCTGATGGATCGTAATTAAAATAAAAAATATAAAACTTAATACTACTTTAGCTATTCTCATAAATAATCTATTTTTACAAAACAAATTTCTTAAATCATAAAAAATATTTAAATTCCCAAATAATATTTTAAATATAACACAAAAATTATGAATATAGTAATTACAGGAGCAAGCAAAGGGATTGGTTTTCATCTGGCGAAATTATTTGCAAAAAATAAAAATAACACGGTTGTAGCTATAGCACGAAGCGAGAATCTTCTTGTAGAATTAAAAAACGAATGTTTAAAGCAGAATTTAAGAAGTAAAATTAAAATTGTAGTATTTGATATTGAAGATCCAAATAATGTAAAAAACAGACTTAAAAATGAAATAATAAAACATATCGACTCTGTAGACATCCTGATTAACAATGCCGGATATCTAATAAATAAATCTTTTGTAAATATAGATATTGAAGAAATTCAGAAAATTTATAATATTAACTTTATTAGTCATTCAGTTTTAATACAAGATTTAATTCCATTTCTTAAAAAAAGTAAATTAGGACATGTGGTTAATATTTCAAGTATGGGAGGTTATCAGGGAAGTTCTAAATTTCCGGGCTTGTCATTTTACAGCTCAAGTAAAGCAGCTTTGGCTAATTTAACGGAATGCCTGGCCGAAGAATTCAAAAACGATAATATCAAATTTAACTGTTTAGCTCTTGGGGCAGTTAATACAGAAATGCTAAGAACCGCTTTCCCCGATTATAATGCACCACTAAATGCAGATGAAATGGCTAATTTCATATACGATTTTGCAATTAACGGAAGTAAATATTTTAATGGCAAGATAATACCTGTAAGTATTTCAACGCCATAAAAAAAGGCATCAAAACAGATGCCTTTTCAACAGATATTACAATTTTCTATTTATAGATTTTTGGTTCTATTTCATTATTCATAACCATTCGGCCATTCATTGCTAATGCTTCCATTTCATCTTCGCCCGGATAAACAACAACCGGAGCAATAAATGTGACCATTTCTTTAATATAGTCAACTACAATTCTATCGTGAGCCATACCACCTGTTAAAATAATTGCATCAACTTCTCCTTTTAGAACAGCACTTAATGATGCAATTTCTTTACCTAACTGATATCCAACTGCATCATGTATTTTTTCTGCGTTCTTATCACCGGCTTTAATTTTCATTTCAACCTCGTAAGCATCATTAGTACCAAGATAAGCAACAAAACCACCTTCTCCTTTTATCATTTTTTTAACTTCGTCGTGAGTGTATTCGCCACTAAAACAAAGTTTAGCAACCTGGCCACAAGGTAAAGTGCCCGTTCTTTCAGGAGAGAATGGGCCATCACCATCAAGAGCGTTGTTCACGTCAATAACTCTTCCTTTTTTGTGAGCACCAACAGAAATACCACCACCTAAATGAGCAATAATTAAGTTAAGTTCTTCATAAGGTTTATCAACAGATTTTGAATATTTACGAGCAATTGCCTTTTGATTCAAAGCATGGAATATTGAATGACGAGTAAATTTAGGATGACCGGTATAACGAGCTACATCTTCCATCTCGTCAACAACTACAGGATCAGTAATAAAAGCTCTTGCTCCTTCTAAAGAATTAGCAATATCATTTGCTATTAAACCTCCTAAATTACTTGCATGCTCGCCTAATTTACTTTCATGTAAATCGTTAATCATTTGTTCATTAACTTCATAAACACCTGATTCTATTGGCTTAACCAATCCACCACGGCCAACAATAGCTGTAATTAAATCGATTCTTATTTTGGCATCTTTTAATTCTTTAAGAATAATTTCTTTTCGAAAATTAAACTGATCAACAACATTAGGGAATGGTTTTAAATCTTCTGATGAATGTTTAATGTTTTTCAAAAAGACAGATTTTGAACCTTGATAAACGGCAATTTTTGTTGATGTTGAACCTGGATTTATAGCTAAAATTCTTTGCTCTTCCATTAATATTTATTTTTCAAATTAATTATTCCACCAAATTACATTGCCGCAGCTAAAGCTATCGACATCATTTTACTTTTATCTGTATCTGCTCTTGAAGTAAGAACAATAGGAACTTTAGCTCCCATAATTACAGCGGCAGAAGTACATCCTCCCATAAACATTAATGTTTTGTAAAGCATATTTCCACTATTTAAATCCGGAGCAACTAAAATATCAGCATCACCGGCTACATCGCTAATAACACCTTTATGTTCGGCTGCTTCTTTAGAAACTGCATTATCTATCGCAAATGGTCCATCAACTATACATCCTTGTATTTGTCCTCTTCTGTTCATTACAGATAACATCGCAGCATGAGTTGTCGACTCTATCTTAGGATTTACAACTTCCAATGGCCCCACAACAGCAACTTTAGGCATTTTTATTCCTAAACGGTGAAATACTTCAACAGAATTGTTTATGATATCTACCTTTTCGTTTAAACCTGGTAAAATATTCATTCCTGCATCAGTAACACCAATTAACTTATGATAGTACGGCGATTCGATAAGTGCAAAATGACTTAATGTTGATCCTTTTGTTAAACCATTTTCTTTATCGAGAACAGCTTTTAATAAAGGAGCAGTACTTACCAGACCTTTCATTAAAATGTCTGCCTTTCCCTCTTTAATAAGAGCAACAGCTTTAACTGATGATATAGCAGGAATGTTTTCTTCATGAATTTCAATACCGGAAAGATCAAAGTTTATTTCTTTACATATTTTTTCAATCTCAGTTTTATTTCCCACCAGTACCGGAATAATTATTCCTTCGAGGCAAGCACTCTTAACAGCTTTCAAAACAGGCATGTCAGCCGCTGCTGCAACTACCAATCGCCTTGTTTCTTTACTCTTAGCAATGCTTACTATATCGTTTAATGATTTAAAAGTCATTTTATTATTTTTTAAATTTTAAACACAGGTCTAAAATTGCCGCAAAAATATGTAATAAATATATTTATAAATTATTATAATTCACTAACAATTTTTTGAGTATCCTGAGCAATAACCAGTTCTTCGTCAGTTGTAACCACTACAACTTTTGTTTTGGATCCTGGCTTAGTCAGTTCCAGATCAACACCACGTTTTTTATCATTTAATTCAACATCAAAATCAACACCTAAAAATTCAAGGTCCTTACAAACATCGTGTCTTATATCCCAACCATTTTCGCCGATTCCTCCGGTGAACAGTATTAAATCTACTCCTCCCATTGCAGCAGCATAAGAACCAATATAATTTTTAACTCTATAAACGAACATGTCAAGTGCTAATTTTGCTCTTTCATTTCCTTCCGCGGCAGCTTGCTCAAGATCTCTCATATCTGATGACAGTCCTGAAATACCTAATAAACCACTGCGCTTATTTATCATATTATTGCTATCCTGAATTGTCAAATCCTCCTTTTCAGCAATAAATAACAAAGCACCTAAATCAAGGTTACCGGCACGTGTTCCCATCAATAATCCTTCGACTGGTGTAAACCCCATTGAGGTATCTATTGATTTACCGTTTTTAATAGCAGCAACTGATGCACCGTTTCCTAAATGACAAGAAATTACTTTTTTATCTTCCCAGTTCCAACCTACTAGTTTGCAAGCTTTTTTTGCAACAAACTTATGACTTGTACCATGAAAACCATATCGCCTTACTTTATATTTTTCATAATACTCATAAGGTAATCCATACAGAAATGCTTTTGGCTCCATTGATTGATGGAATGAAGTATCAAAAACGGCCACCTGAGGTACTTCAGGCAATAATTTCTCCATGGCTAAAATACCTTTAAGATTTGCAGGATTATGAAGTGGTGCTAATTCAATACATTCCTCAATTCGTTCTTTAACCTCTTTTGTAACTAATGCGCTTTCTTTAAAATACTGACCACCATGCGCAACACGATGACCAATAGCAGTAATTTCTTCAATACTACTCATCACACCATGATCAGGTGATAACAGTGCGTCAAGAATTAAATCAATTCCTTTTGTATGGTCAGGAATATCGGTTGTAAAATTGTATTTTTTGCCATCTTGAGTTTTATGCTTAAGCTCTCCATTGCTAATACCTATTCGGTCAACAATTCCTTTTGCCAATACATCAGCATTCTCGGAATTTGTTATATTTAATAGCTGATACTTAATAGATGAGCTACCACAGTTTAATACTAAAATTTTCATTTTGTTTATTTGCCTTATATATAAAAATTAATTTCCTGCTGCCTGATTTGCAGTAATTGCAACTAAATTCACAATATCACTTACTGAACAACCTCTTGAAAGATCATTGATTGGAGCTGCCATTCCTTGTAATATTGGGCCTACAGCCTCGGCTCCAGCCAAACGTTGTACTAACTTATAAGCAATATTTCCTGTTTCCAGTGTAGGGAATACCAATACATTAGCTTTTCCGGCTATTTCGCTTCCCGGAGCTTTTTTCTGTCCGATAGCTTCTATTATTGCAGCATCTGCCTGCAATTCGCCATCAATTTTCAATGATGGATCCATTTCTTTGGCCATTCTTGTTGCATTAACTACTTTATCGACCATTTCGTGTACAGCACTTCCTTTAGTTGAAAAACTAAGCATAGCAATACGTGGTTCGATACCTGCAATAGCTCTTGTTGTTTCACCGGTTGCCACAGCAATTTCCGCAAGTTCTCTATCTGTTGGATTTGGATGAACAGCACAATCAGCAAAAACAAGCAAGCCATCTTCTCCAAAATTTTTATCTTTTAAAATCATAAAAAAAGCACCCGAAACAACGCTAATCCCCGGCTTAGTTTTCACGTATTGAAAAGCGGGTCTTAAAACATCACCGGTTGCATTTTCGGCACCTGCAACTTCGCCATCGGCATCACCATTTTTAATCATAATTGTTGCAAGAAATAAGGGATCTTCAATAAGTTTTGCAGCTTTTTCGCGAGTTAGTCCTTTCTTTTTGCGTATATCAACCATCAAATCAATATACTCCTCTTTTTTATTATTATTTTTAGGATCAATTATTATAGCCTTATCAATATTGCTAAGATTTAATTCTTTTGCTTTGTTTTTAATTTCTTCAGGATTACCAATTAGAATAATCTGTGCAATTCCTTCCTTAATTATTTCATCAGCAGCTGTAATAGTTCTTTCTTCGGTAGATTCAGGAAGAACTATCTTTTTGTTATACTGTTTCGCATTATTTTTAATTTGATTTAATAAATCCATTGTGTATCAATTAATTAGATTGATTTTTATTTTTAAGCAAAGTTACACAAAAATCAACTTTATACATTATGTTTCACATGAATAATATCATTCAAAAATGTGTTTCACAACAAGTTTTCAGTGAAAACATTAATCGATATATTAACACACTTTCAATAATCCTATTTAAAAGGAATATTATTCCATATTTTCCATGAATACTCGGCTTGCTTAATAAGCATTTCGGCACCATTTTTTATATCAGCACCTTTACTTTTTCCTTTCCTTAAAAATTCGGTTTGTTTTGGGTTATAAATTAAATCGTACAATAAATGATCTTTGCTTATTCCATTGTAAGGTATGTCAGGGCTTTGAGAAGTATCAGGATACATTCCCAGTGGAGTGGTATTAATAATTAATTTGTAATCATTAACTAAATTTTCATGTAAGGAATCGTAACTTAATATTTCTGTGCTTATGGGATTTCGCGATACATTAATATATTTAATGCCAAGTTTTTTTAAAGCATAAGTAACAGCCATAGAGCTCCCACCTGTTCCCAGAACAAGAGCAGTTTTATGATGCTTTTTTAAAAGCGGTTTAAGACTATCAATAAATCCAAGATAATCGGTATTATAACCAGTGAGTTTTAATTTGGATTGTATCCGTTCAAACTTAATTGTATTAACAGCACCGATTTCTTTAGTATTATGTTCGATTTCGTCAAGGAAAGGAATAATTTCCTGCTTATAAGGTATGGTCACATTTACACCTGACAACTCGGTAAAATCGTCAATCAATTGATTAAACTCATCAATATTTTTTAAAGGATAAAGATTATAGAAACAATCGTTAATTCCTTCTATTTCAAACTTTTCCTTGAAGAATACCGGTGAGAAAGAATGCTCCAACGATTTACCTATGAGTCCAAAAAAACGCATTAGTCTTGAGTACTTGCTATTTTCTCTATCAAAGATATAGTAATAATTCCAATAATAATAAGAAAAATAGCAATAATTACTTCTGTATTAAACGATTCCGGAATATATTTGGTATAACCCTGTATTATTTTTTCACCGTTTTTTAGTATATAATTCCCAGCCATATCAACACTATAAATTTCATTTTTCCATGGCCATAAAATACCCAAAGAACCAAGTATGAAACCTGTTAAAACAGATATGGTTTGATCTTTATGTTTGTTATAAATCCAGGATAAAATATGCGAAAAAGCAATTAAACCACCAATAGCACCGATCATAACAGGCAGTAATATCTTCAAATCAAAATTATTTACTGCCTGAATCATTACAAGTTCATAATTACCCAGTAAAATAAGGATAAACGATCCTGATAATCCCGGTAATATCATACTGCAAATTGCTACAACACCGCAAATTATTAAGTAAAAAAACGAATCGTTCTGTGCTGCAGGATTTAACATAGATATAACAATAGCGGAAGAAGCACCTATGATAAATGCTACTATAACACTTAAGCTCCATTTATTGATTCTTTTTCCAACATAATATACTGAAGCTAAAATTAATCCGAAGAAATATGCCCAAACAAAAACAGGATAATGAACAAATAAAAACTCCAACAGTTTTGCAAGAGAAACAACGCTGGCAACCATTCCAATGAATACTGCAATTAGAAAATACAAATCAGTGTGTTTTATTAATTCTTTGATTTTTCCTTTAAACAACAATTTAATTGCAGTACCATCAAATGATTTAATGGCATTTATTATTCTTTCGAAAATACCTGTAATAAGTGCTATTGTTCCTCCCGAAACTCCGGGAATAACATTAGCTGCACCCATTGCAAAACCTTTTAATATTATACTGATGTATTTTTTAATCTGGTTTCTCATATTTTAAAATAAAAAAACAAAAACGATGCTTAACCTGAATTATTCACATTTCGGGCTAAAGCCCTTTTTATTAATTATTTAACTAACCCCAGCCTCCTGCCAGCCGGCAGGCTGGTAAGGCTGGGGTTATGGATTATTATTAACATAGGGTTTTAGCCCTATAGTTTATACATGTTATTTTAATCTTTTATTTATCAAAGTAGTAATTATTTAAAAGCTTATTTACAGAATTACTCTCAACAGCTTCAGGATAAAAAACAATAATCTCTAAATACACTTTAGGATTTATCTTTAAACCTTTTTCAAAAGCTTCAAGAGCTTCATTTTCGTTTTTGACCAAGAAATGACACCCTGCTAAACGAAAGTAGATTAAGGCATTTCCTGAATTATCTTTAAGCGATTCTGTTAAAAGCTTGATAGCTGAATCAACCTTATTTACATTAACATAAGCTTCGGATAGCGAGAAAATAAAGTCCAGCTCTTCCGGGTCTAAATCGTTGGCTTTTTTAAATGCGTTTAGAGTTTTTTGATCATTATTCAGTTCATTAGAAATATTTCCAAGCATATAATAATATTCAGCATTTATATCATCAATAGCAACAGCTTTTTCAATAAATGGCAATGCCAACTCATATTTCTCTAACCTGAACATTACATTTGCTTTACCAAAAAAGGCATCGGCAAAATAATCGTTTTCGCTCAGGGCTTCATCGTAATATATAAGTGCAATATCAAATTCTTTAATACTTTCGTAACAATCACCAATAAAAGTTAATATCTCAACACTTTTACCATCAAATTTTAAATATTCCTTATAATTAAGAATAGCATTATGATAATCTTCGTTGTTAGAATAAGCATTTGCTAAATTAAAATAAGCTACCGAAAACTCAGGGTTTATTGCAAGAGCAAACTCATAAGCTTCAACTGCATCAGAATATTTATCCGATTTATTATATAAAATTCCAAGATTATACCATGCATTTTCGGAAAATGGTTCCTTATCCAGATATTGCTTATAAAATTCAATACTTTTATTTATTTGCCCCATCTTTTCGTAACAATAACCTATATCGTACAACAGCATAATATTTTTGCTATCCATTCTATAGGCCTCGTGTAAATATTTTAATGCTGATTTATATCTTCCAATTTGTTCGAATGATTGAGCTATTGTATGAATAACATCAACTTTATTGTCATAGCTATAAATAATAGAAGTATCGAAAGCTATTTCTGCCTCACTATAGCGTCCCATAATATTCAGAGTACTCCCTTTTAGCAAGTAAACATCACTATTTGAAGATTCTATTCTTTCGATTTGCTCTATGACTTGTAAAGCTTGGGCAGCATGCCCTTTATCTACTAAAACCTGTGCTTTTTTTAATTGAATATTCAGTGAATAAGGATGCTGTTGTGAAGCAAATTTTACAGCATTTAATGCATTATTAGCTTTATTACTATCAATATAGTAGTCAATAATACTTTCAAACTCAATAACATCAAAAAAATATTTGGCATTATTTTTCAGCATCTCCTCATAGCGATTAACTAACTCGCTATATTCTTCATCATGAAATATATCTTCAAAATCTTCCTTCATATTTTCTCTCAAAATGTGCGTGCAAAGCTAATACTTTTCGACTGATTAGCACTACCTCTTATCACTTTTTTATATTTATTTATCTGTTGTAATTATGTTATTATATTTTTCTAATATTTCTGTTTTTAGTTTTACAATTTCGGCAAGTAAAATCTTATTATCGAGATTAATTTCTAATTCATTGTAATATTTATTTAAATCACTATCAAAGTTTTTAGCTATTCTTAAATTGTTGTACTGCAATCCATTAATTTCTAATTTTTCACATATTTCTTTTAATCCATAATACGCATCATTAAAATACAATAAATTAATTGCGTTATCTCTACCAACTAATTTATTCAGAACTATCCATAAAGATCGATCCGGATCGTATGCTGTTGTATTCCAAAAATAATTTGCGGCTGTTAATATTCTTATCGAATTAAGCTCTGATAAGGAATTCGTGTTTAATAAAATTTTTCTACCCCTGCTTTGTTCGTAAAAATCATTAAATGTTATAAAATTATATGGTTCGAAAATAGATAATGCCCTTATTTTGCCGGCATAATAATTTCTAATAAATTCTGAATTAAGTCTTAGTTCAGAGTCATTTAAGCTATTATCAAATAGAACTGTTGTGTTACCTGCTATTTTTTTCATCCTGTGAAACTCTGCAAAATCAATCGATTTGGAGCAATAACTACATCCTGTCCAATAAATCGGGATATTATCAGAAAGATTTCTGTTTAAATCACGATAGTAAAACTCAGCTTGTCCCTGCCCTCTATCAATTATATCTAACCTGTTCCAGGGAGATAAAAATTCTATTTTCGTTGACAGGTTTTTACTAACAAGCAATTCATTAAAATCATTAAGCAACTCTATATGGTCGAATTGCAAATCCCTATCCATTTTTTTATTTGAGCAAAAAACAATTTTATCAGGATTACAATTTTCATAAGTCTGATAATAATCACCTGCAAATAACACTGATTTCAGAGATTTAGATATTAGTAGAGTCTTGTAATTAAAATTATCAGAAGGTTTCTCTGAAATTAATGATTGTTTTGCATTAAGTTTGACTAAATCAACCAATACGCTGAAATTCATTGAATTACTTTGATTCTGTAATTCATTAATTGAATTAAAAGGATAATGTTTTTTGTTGTCATCACCATACCATTCAAAATATACATTATTGAACTTATATTGATTTAACAATTCTAATTTGTTATCTAAATCATTTAAATCACCATCAAAATAGTGCAATATGAAAGCTCTTTCATAAAAATCAGGATAATCGATAATATTTGCGCCAAAATAAGTTGTACTTTGCGAATCAAGTAACTGATTAAAAGAGAAAAAAGCATATTTAATAGCTTCGTCATTATATCCGTTGATAAAAACCAGGTTCTCTCTATCTTCCGATTGAACAATATAATATGCGCCTTTATTATCATTTATTAACGAATCCGGGAGATTTGCTTTAAAATTGTTATAAAAGTCGTTATTTCCAATTGATACTATAAATTGCTTTTCAGAAATATTACTTAGATCGATATTTGCAACTATTTTAATTTCTCCAGTTAATTTATTATTATCCGTTTTGATTTTTGAGATCAACAAATCTTTTAGTTTTATAGCAGATTCTATAACTACTTCACTTGCATTTTCGGGAATTACAATTATAGGATATAAAGCCAAATTCTTGTTAAAATACTCAATTTTAGATTTCTTTATTAATTGTTTTGGTTGTGGTAATACCAGATCATAAGCCGAATATGAAGAATCAAAGTAAGGTTTTAATCTTTCAAGAGTGGTAAAATTCTCATTGGTATACCTGAAATCAATATTGTCGACCCACATTTTACCTGTTCCTTTTAAACCTATAAATATTTTAACGTAACGGGCTTCATCGGGTATATCGCCATCAAAAAATGGATAATTTGCTGTTTTACCATGTATTTCGCCCCAGCAAAACTCATCTATGTTCCAATAATTCGAAAGACTATATGATTTAAATGTATTATCTATTTTTTTATTTTGGAAAGCATCATATTCAATTCCATCTATTTCAATTTTATTCTTGTCGAAATATACTAAACGTATATTAACTGCATCGTGCATTTTTGTTCCTATACGAGCCTGATTAGGACAAATATTTTCTAATCTCAAAAATAATTTAAATGAATAATTTCCGGGTATTACTTTAATAAAATCGCTTATTATTCCTTCACCTGTAATTTCTGTTTCATCGGCAGTATTTCGTTCAATCTTAATAGAATGTGTTCCTTTATAAACCTCATCTTCATTATATTCACCATTATTTGAGTTTATCCATTTAATATTTTTACCAACTTTCTTCCATCCTGTAATATCGTACGATTTAATATTATTTTCTTCGTAATAAACTTTTCCTGTCTCGAAAGAAGGATTAATAACTAAATTACCAAGGTTCTTTTCGTGGTTTCTTATATTATATGGTATTGCAATAGGATCCTTAGCTGACCAGCCAGCCTGAAATCTGGTTTGATCCTCTCTTTTACATCCACTTAAAACAATAGTAATAAATAATGTAAGTAATATTAAAATAGTTGTTTGTTTAATCCTCATAACATATAAAATTACAATATGAAAATACATCATAAATTTTAATTATAACTTAATTGATTTTAAAAGTTATTAAAAGTTAATGGTTTTTTATTCACATGTCAAATATTTAATCAAAATTCCGGATAAAAAAATCGCTCCCGAATTTGAATATTAACCCTAACGGAAGCGATGAAATATATAGAGTAATCAACGAGTAAACTACCAGAAATGATATCCAAAGCTTAATGTAATCCTGTTGTATTTTATAGTTCGGTCAATTTCCTGCCCGTTAAATTCACGATATGTATGCCCTACCTGCATATATTTGTAGCCTACTGCGAACGAAAATGCATTTTTGTTATTCAAATTTATTTTAAATCCAATTCCGGGATTGATTAAATACCCTCCTTTTGATTTCAAATCTGTATCATAATAATAGTAATAATCATAATCATAAGGATCAGGAGTTTCTATGGAAATAGCATAACCTCCCTGTAAATATATAAAATGGCTAAGCTTTGAATTTCTGAATGTATATCGGATATCAACAACTGCCGGCATATAAGCTTCATTTAACAGATCTAATCCTAAACCTGCACCCAGAGCCAAACCCCAATCAAACTGATAACCATTAACAAACATCAAGCTGAGTGGAGGAAATGGAGTATCCATATTGCCACCAAACAAAAATCCAATATTTATATTAGAATAAAATCCTTTTCTTTTATAAGATATCTCCCCTATTGAATCTTTAAAAATAATTGACCTCGAAATAGGCTCTTTAGCAATTCGTTCAATATCAGTTTGATTTATTACCCAGGTATCTCCACAATTACTTTTTAATGTAATTGATTCGTTGGCTTTTATTTCAACTATTTCGCCATGCAGAATACTTCCATTATTTAAATAAATAACATCCTGCATTTTTTCTTGAGCATGAGAAAATTTTGAAATAAATAAAACTGAGGTCAAAAGATAAAAGATGATTAATACTTTAGAATGTCTTTTCATTAACAATAGAATTTAATAATTACCATACTTGCAAGATGTGCAAAATATTGGCTTGGTTGCGTATAACTTAAATTTTATTTCGTGTTTAAGATTACATATAACAGCCATCAAGAATAATACGAAGAATAAGTATTGCAGGTTAAGAAATTTTAGGTAATGTAAATTTAAAATTACTTCCATTGCCCGACTCACTTTCCACCCATATTTTTCCGCCTGATTTTTCTACAAATTCTTTACAAAGGATTAAACCTAAGCCTGTTCCATTTTCATCAGAAGTGCCTTTTGTTGTATAATGAATATCTATCCTAAATAGTTTTTTTCTATTTTCTTCGCTAATACCAATTCCTGTATCAATAACAGAAATTTCAACTAAGTTATCTTTTTCAACAGAAGTAATACTTACTTTTCCACCGCTATTGGTAAATTTTAAAGCATTTGACATTAAATTTCTAATCACCATTGAAACAATATTTATATCAACATATACATAAGTATTTTCAGGAATTTCATGATATAAAATAATATTTTTCTTTTCTGCACTACTTTTCAGAACAGATATATTATTAATAACTGATTCTCTTAAATTAACTTTTTCAGGATTGTTTTGTAAATTACCTGATTGAGTTCTTCCCCATAAAAGTAAATTTTCTACTAAATCATATAAATCATGAGCAGATGTATTAATGGCATTACTAAAATTTAAAATTTTTTCTTTATCATATCCCTTGGCTCTTTTTATTAATAATTCTGAAATCCCAAGTAATGAATTGAAAGGTCCTTTAAGATCATGAGAAATAATTGTAAAGAATTTATCTTTTGCATTATTTGATTCTTTAAGGTCTGCTTCCGACTTTGATATTTTTTTAATGGCGATTCTAAGTTGCTCATTAGTTTTCTTTTTAAACAGGAATCGGCTATATAATATTATAACTATTAATAAAATAAATAATGAACTTATTATTAATAAATTTCTTTGGATTTTGTGTTTTTTTAACTTTAATACATTGATTTCATGTTCTTTTTCTAAAATTTCAATTTCTTTTTCTTTTTTTACAGTTTCAAATTTCACTTCCATTTCTGCAATATTTTTTCCTGTTTCTTCTGAAAAAATACTATCCTTAATTTCTGAATACAGTGTATGATATTCGTAGGCTTTTTTGTAATCCCCTTTTGCAAAATACAATTCAGAAAAAGTAACATAGCAATCTTTAATTAAGTGTTTTGAATCAAGTTCTTCAGCAATTTTTAAACCTTTATTAAGATATAACAATGAATTATTATAATCATGAAATTTTATATAAACCTCCCCAATATTTCTTGAAGTATTTGAAACGCTCCATTTATCTCCTATGTCTTCACTTATTTTTACTGCATTCAGATAATATTCCAATGCTTTATTATAGTCTTCTAAATACCAATAAACTATTCCGATATTGTTTAAACAAGTACCCTCTTGTTCTTTATTGTTAGTTTCTATGCAGTTATTTAAGGTTTTTTGATAATATTCTAATGCTTTATCGTAGTTTTCTAATTTCATATAAACAATCCCCAGATTGTTAGATAATTTTATCATAAATACCACATCTGCAATTCCTTCACTTACACTCCATGCTTTTTGCAGATATTCCAATGCTTTATTATAATTGGCTAAATGCAAGTAAATTACCCCAAGATTATTATAAGATTGTGCGACAGCTTTTTTGTTGCCACTGTCTTCTCGTATTTTAAGTGATTCAAGAAAATAATCAATTGATTTATCGTAATTACTCAAGAAATATTGTATTTTTCCAACCCTGTCTAAAGAAATAGCAATATCTTCTTTACTTTTTATTTTTTTTGTTAATTCAAGAGCCTGGTTTGCATAATCTAAAGATTCGATCTGTGATATTGTGTCATAGGCTATTATTAACTCATTTAGAATATCAATTTTTTCTATGTCGGTAGAAATCTCAAGAAGATGATTAAGGCTATCAATTTTTGTGTTAATACGCTTAGCCTGCAAGGCATTTGAAAAAAATAATGATGATAAAATTAATACCAAAAATCTGTTTGTTATAAATGTTGCCATATTCTCTTTAAATTAAATGAGGGTATAAAATAATAAAAAAACACGATACTTAAAAATATACGCAACCATTTTTTTGCGTTCATCATCTTAAAATTGTACTAATCGTTTAATAATATCCGTTTATGAAAAATATTTTTAAATCAATATTTTACCTATTCATTTCAGCTGTTTTATCAAGTAGTTGTAATGATCAGATTATTGAAACCTATATTGCCAATGTGCCAATATACATTACGTATGAAGAACTAAGAAGCTCGGTTCAGTCGGAAACAACCCGAAATCTTGAAAATCCCGGAAAAATATATTTTTACGAGAATTATTTATTTGTAAACGAATACCTTGATGGTATTCATGTAATTGACAATTCCGACCCTTCATCACCACAAAATATTGCTTTCATTAATATTCCCGGAAATGTTGATATATCAATTAAAGATGATATACTTTATGCCGATAGTTATATTGATTTAGTTGCTATTGATATTTCAGATATTACTAGCATTTCCGAAGTGAACAGACTTGAAGATATATTTCCATATATATTACCTCCTTACGATGAAAATTATCGTGTAGATGAAATTGATTACGATAAAGGAGTTGTTGTTGACTGGGAATTAAAAAAAGTTACTCGAGAAGTTGACGAACGTATCTACCCTGTTTATCCATGGTACGGAGGTGTTGATTATATGCTTTCGTCATATTCAAACGGAACAGCAGGTTATTCATCAGGGGCATCTTCGTTTGGTATTGGAGGATCGATGGCACGATTTACTGCTAAAGACAATGTTTTGTATACTATCGATTCATATTCATTAAAGGTTATTGACATAGCAAGTTTAGACAATATATATGTGACAAAAACTCTCAACATTGGTTGGAATATTGAAACTTTATTTCCATCGGGAAATCATTTGTTTATTGGCTCACAAAGCGGAATGCTAATTTATGATATTAGTAATCCGTATAATCCTGTTTATATTTCTGATTACTGGCATATAACCAGTTGCGACCCTGTTGTTATTGAAGGTGATTACGCCTATGTGACACTTCGATCGGGGAATTTATGTGGCGAAACATCCGATCAGCTTGATGTTATTGATATTAGCGACATTAAAGAACCAAGCCTTGTAAGATCATACGCTATGACCGAACCTTACGGATTAGGCATTGATAATTCGGTTTTATTTATATGCGATGGAAGTGCAGGACTTAAAATATATGATGCAAGTGATGTAGAGCAGATAGATCAAAATATCATTGCCACTTTCTCAAACATTCAAGCTTATGATGTAATTCCTGTTAATGGTGTTTTAATGCTTATTGGGGATGATGGTTTGTACCAGTACGATTATTCTGATTTAAGTGATATTAAACTTTTAAGTTCAATAAGTATTACAAATTAATTCCAATACAAAACCTATTATTTTGTAATTGCTGATTTTATAAGATTAATAAGAATAGATTTATCTTTCTCAATTAACGAAAGAATCATATTAACCACACTTGTTTTATTAATACCTAAATCTTTTTCGAGATTTTCTAAAAGTTTATAATTATTTTTAGTAAGCCTGAAACCGGTGTGGACTTTTAATTCTGTACTATTTTTTGTATTAGCTTGCATATGCCCTAATTTTAAAGTTAAATACACCATATCCTGTATCTTTAGCAAACATTGCAACTCTATTTGTCTCAAAAGATTTAGCAGTAAACAACTTATCTTCTACTTTAGTTACTACGCAAGTTGAATTGTTTACATAAATAAAATTACCAACCATAACATTTCTAAGGTCTTTAGGGAATATACCAAAAGTGTGTTTAAGCATACGGTACTCTTCATTAATTGCTTGCATTTTATCTAGTTTTCCTCCTTTGTCCGGATGATTTATAAACGACAATTTTCGATACTTAGATTTTAAATCTTTTTTCTCTTTAACATCAGTAAAATATGTCATAATGAAAATTTTTATTTCAAATATACAACAATGTTTTACAATGTACAACTATTTTAGTATTTTTTTACTTTACGGCTTTATGTTTTATATCACCATTGCACATAATTCTTTTACTACGTTATATTTTAATCAAAAAGAATTCCCCGGAGGCTATGCCTCGAGGTATAGAGAAGTTTGAAAACCTAAGGTTTTATCTAATAATACCCCAACTGAGACGCTTATCCGGGATTTGTTATTTATTTTTTCTACGAACCAATTAAAAATCAGCTCGAACTATGGCCAAGGTCTTATACCAAAATCAAGTGTAAACTTCCTTTTTATACTATCCCTAACAATAAGAATATACAATCACAATAATTACAAGCCTTTCTGACTGTTGTGTACAAAAGTAGCCGGTTAGTAATTTTTACGTGATTATGGATATACTAAAAAAGGGGTGTGAATAAAAGCAACTATTTCCTTTTCTTCCAAATATTGGGATTTCTACTAGAGTGGATTATTGCTAAGATGTAAATAATATCTTTTTCAATAATAAAGAAAATTCCATAAGGGAAACGATCAGTTAATGCTCTTCTTATTTTCTTATAAATAGCTTGATGATAATTTGGATTACGTCGTATCTCATTGATTTTTGCATCCAAAGCCAATAAAAATTCATCGCCTAATCCATCTCGTTTATCATTATACCATTTTGCTACATCTGTTGCATCTAATTCAGCAAATGGCTTAATTATAACTTTGTACATCAGAACTGATTTTTAATTCTGGCTTTAACATCTTCCCAGCTTGCACCCTCATTTGGATTATTTTTATGAGCTGCAAGTCTTTCATCCAAAAGCTGTTTTGTTTCGTCTGTTAATTCCAGTTTCTCATCATTTTCTGCAATACTGTCCCAGATAGCCTCGACCATTAGTATTCGCTCAGAAACACTTAACTTTAATATGTCTTTCATCATTTGTGTCATACTACAAATTTAACGTTTTTATACACTTTTAGTTCTATTTTAAAGGATAAACTTCACTTATTTGTCAATATTTGACGTGGGTGCAAAAGCTGGTTGTTTTGGAATGCGGGGATTATAAATTTAGCCTTTTATTGTCTTGATGATTATTCCAGAACTTTAACAGTTCAATATTATTATTCTCATTTAAACGATAAAACAATGTTATTTGCTTGCAAACAACACATTCTCTTATTCCTTCAAATTTGGAAGCTTTATATTTGATTTTACCTGACTTAAGGTGGTGTAGAAGTTCTTCTGCCTTATTAATAAATTCTTCAGCTTCGCTTATTGTCCATTCCTTTAATAAGTAATCAATGTTTGCAGAGTAATCAGATTCAGCTTCTTGTGTCCAGATTATTTTTCTCACTTAATCAAGTTTGGATATTTCTTCTTCATTCTTTTCATTACATCTTCATGAGAAGATACTCTGTCTTCTTCAACATCTTTTAAAGCTCTTTCTATACCTGATTTTAACTCCGGGTTTACATTCGATTTATTCAAAAAGGATAACAAATACTGGTAAGCTTCTTCTAATTGCTTGCCTTTCAGACTATCGATGCGTCTAAACAATTCTAATTTGATTTCTGCTGCATTCATAAACATAATTTGATCTACTACAAATTTAATAATTTTTATACACTTTTAGTTCTATTTTAAAGGATAATATTTATATAGATTCCGAGACTTTGCCCGGAATGACAATAAAAAAAGGAACTTTCTCAAGTTCCCCCCTGCTAATAATCTGTATTTATGAATTAAAATATTGGATATTTATTAATTGGGGTGTTTACATATAAACAATTATATTTGCCTATAAAATAAATAAGTATGGAAATATTTAAAGGAGAAAACTT
>JAUWQL010000172.1 GCA_030611105.1 Bacteroidales bacterium | reverse complement strand
TAGTACAATAATTGTTGCAAATAAGTAAACACCCCTATAGAAATAAATACGTAATCTACCAATTGGTAGTGTGGATATTTAAAAAGATATAGTCAATTTGCTTACATGTCCTACTTAAGCAACGATGAGTACATAAAAGCTTTTGGTAAACACTTACGAGCAACCAGATTAGAAAAGGGTTATACTTGTGAGAAATTAGAAGAAATAACAAGCATTGATGCTAAACAAATAAGTAGATTAGAACGAGGTGAAAGAAGCCCGACATTAACAACTATCTATTATCTTGCGAAAGGATTAGGAATAAAACCTTACAAACTTTTGGAATTTGATTTTATTGAAGAAGAATAACCAGAACTCTCTAAATCATTTATTCATTCCCGTCCTTCGTTCTAAAATAGTAGTAACCTTTAGGTCTATAAGAGGATGCCCGCTTTGTTTATAGAAAATTTCACCTTCCTTTTTGATAAAATAATCACCTTCATAAACCTTTATTTTTCTCTTTGCTTTCCACCATTTAGATAAAACATCTCTTTTGTAAAAAAGCAACTGGTTCAGATAATCAAAGAACTGCAAATCTAATGCTCTTTTAATTTCAATTTTATTAATGTACTCTGATTGCTGTTTTCTTTTGAATACCACTGTTTTAAAAGAGCAGTTAAATTCATTCTCTTGTTGCAAAAATGTGTATCCATCTTTGCTTAAGTAAATACAAGTCAAGTCAAAATCTGCCCATGCTTCTTGGTTAAATGGATCAGATAATATTGATTTAAAAGAAGTATTTAATTGGGATAAATGTGTCATAAACTACTGTTTAATAGATGATAACAAAGGGCGTGCCAGAACAGCAACCATAATCCAAGCATTTTCTGTGATCTAGTTAGATGAAAATTATACACGAGAAACCTGTTCAATTACCCAAAAAAATGTTATCTTAGATAAAATAAATTCAAATACCTTTTGAAATGATTTTTAAATTAGGAGTTGTAGAAAATGTTAGGCATTCAAAAAAAGAATGGAGCGAATCTAAACAAGATTCTAATGGTAATACATATACAACGATAAAAAATAAAAACAGTATTACTTTTAGAATTAACGGAGAACATACTTGTTATTATGAATCAGTAGAATCCATTAAAATAGAAGAAGCAGATAATTTATATATGGCTGGTTTTATGAAAAAAAATGAATTCATTCTTTGGGGTTATAAAAATCTTAATATACAGTTTAATTCTGACAAAGGGGTTTCCCATTTTCTCTTAATTAGTTTATGTAGTTTAATTTTAGTTGCATTATTCATTTATTTATTTTCTAATCTTTCACAATTTACAGGTGATTTAAGTTTTTTAAACATTGAACTTCCAGTTAAAGCAGTTTATTTTGGGCGGTTATTTATTTACACAATAATATTTTTCACATTGCTTTTTTCTTATAGTAACTTCCGTAAATACTTTAAACATCTTAGCTTTAGGAAGCAACTAAAATATTTCAATGATAATTAATTATTCTGTTTTTAATCAAAAAAATCACAATATGGCTTCATTAGGATTCGGAAATTCTGTATATGATCTCACAAGAGATGAAATAAATCAAAACGTAAAGGAAACAACCGGAAATTACTCATTAGGCTTTTACAAAAAGAAAAAAGATAATGAACAATTAGCTTTCCATCCAAAATATGTAGGTAGTTCATTTACTGACTTAAAAAGAGAAATCATTCAACAAGGACTAGAATTAAAAGTTAAAGACGATGGCACTCCTGAATTTACTCATTTTAAATTTAGTCATAATCCAAATACTCCCATTAAAGCCTTTAAAAAAGAATGTGAAAACTACCATGATTTTGAGCAATTCCTAGTAAATGAAAGACATCCTAAACGACCTGAGGACTATACTCCAGATAATTTAAAATGTCCCAAAGATGATTGCAAACAATAATCAATAAAAATATGCTAGAAGAAGTTCTTAAAAAAAAGCCTGATACAAAAGTATCGGGCTTTTTTATTATATTCGTTATAATGTTTACAGTCTACGTTTTATATTCTTCAAAACATCAAAAAATCTATATCGGATTTACTTCTGACTTAAAGAATCGGTTAATCTCTCACAATATTTTAGCAAAAAAAGGATGGACAGTTAAATTCAGACCGTGGGAATTAATATATAAAGAAGAATTTAGCTTAAAAAGTGAAGCTATGAAACGTGAAATGCAACTTAAATCTGCAAAAGGAAGAGATTTTATTTGGAATTTAATTCGAGACAAATATTGAAATTGGGCTCATCCGTCAGTAGACGGACAGGTATCCGCCAGCTGGCGGACATAGGTTCGATCCCCGCTACTAGAAAAGCCTTACAAGCATAGAGTTTGTAAGGCTTTTGTTTTTTTAGGGTGTAAATAAAGTGTAAAAACAGGTTGATCATTTGAAATGAAAAAGGTTTATTTCACGTTGCTCTCTCGATTTTCAAATAATTAGTTGAAAACTATTTGATAAGTTATTCTGCCAGAACTTGACATAGGGGTATTGTATTTAATAACTTGCATTAAAATTATTCCTATGGAGAACAATCTGATATACAAGGTTTGCGATTTCTTTAATAATATCATTCATCCACATGATATCAAGCTTTCTTCATCACCTATCGTAAAAAGATGTCCCGTAACCGGACTTGATATTTCCATGCAACCAAAAAACAGTAAATTCATAAGTACTTCTGGAATAATATGGTATTACAAAAATGAAAGGGAAATATATTATCAATTTTTGGCGACACGTTTAACAGAAAAATTGAAAAATAAGGATCTTAAGTTTCAGTTCAGAAGAATCGCTCACTCTATCAGAAATTCAGATAGTAATCCGCGCAATAATACCAGAAAAGCTATTCAAAAACTCCTTAATGATAAGGACAGCCTGTTTAACAACCTGCAATTAATAGACAAGATCAAACTCCAGGAAGCAGGTATGATGAGTCGTTCTGATTCGTAAAGTATTTCTTTTGATAATTAAAACGAATCAATCGCTACTAGACTGTCCCCGCTACTAAGAAAAAGCCTGATACGAAAGTATCGGGCTTTTTTATTTATTATTCATATTTAAACTTCGCTATTATAATACTCTCATTAAATATCTAATCATATAAAACATTTCAACAAAACGTACTCATTTATCAACGTTGCTTCACTTGATTAAATAAAACATATACATTTATTAACTAAATTTTAATATTTAAAAAATAAAAATATGAGTGGCTTTTTTGGCAGTATTTCCAAATCAGATTGTGTATCTGAGGTTTTTTACGGTACTGATTATCATTCGCACCTTGGCACAAAAAAAGCCGGCATGTCTTTCTACTCAAAAGAAAAAGGTTTTCAAAGTGCAATTCATAGTCTGAAAAACGGTTATTTCAGAAATAAATTTGAAGACGATATAACTAATTTTTCCGGAAACATCGGCATTGGTGTTATAAGCGATACAGAAGCACAACCTATTGTTGTAACATCTCATTTAGGACGTTTTGCTATTGTTACGGTTAGTAAAATAGTAAATATTGACGAGTTGGAAAAACGCTATATAAAACAGCACCGAACTTTTTCAGAAACCAGTCAGGGCGGAATAAACCAAACAGAACTGATTGCAATGCTAATTGCTGAAGGGAATGATTTTGTGGCAGGTATTGAAAATGTTTATAATCGTGTTAAAGGATCATGTTCAATGCTTATTTTAACAGAAGACAGTATTATTGCCGCGCGTGACAAACTTGGAAGAACTCCTATTATTATTGGCAAAAAAGAAAGTGCATTTTCAGTTGCTTTTGAAACTTGTTCATTTCCAAATCTTAACTACAAAGTAGATAAATTTTTAGGCCCCGGGGAGATTGTAAAAATAACAGCTGATGGTCATAAACAATTAAGAAAGCCCAATGAAAAAATGCAGATTTGCTCTTTTCTATGGGTTTATTATGGATATCCACCTTCATTTTATGAAAATATAAATGTAGATGAAACGCGCTACTGTTGTGGTGCCGAATTAGCAAAAAAAGATCGGGTAGAAGCAGATTTTATTGCCGGTATTCCCGATTCCGGAATAGGACATGCTATGGGTTATAGCAATGAAAAAAAGATTCCTCTTAAACGCCCTTATTCAAAATACACACCAACATGGCCAAGAAGTTTTATGCCTCAAAGTCAGAACATGCGCGATTTAGTTGCAAAAATGAAGCTAATTCCAAATAGTTCTCTTATAAAAGATAAACGTGGTATTTTTCTTGACGATTCGATAGTACGCGGCACTCAACTGAAAGATAATGTAAAGGATTTGCACGAAGCAGGTATAAAAGAAATTCATATGCGTATTGCGTGTCCTCCTTTAACATTTCCGTGTGAATTTCTGAATTTTAGCCGCTCCAGATCAAACCTTGACCTTGCAACACATAAAGCAGTAAAACAACTTGAGGGAAAAGAAAATGTAGATATGAAGGAATATTCTGATACCAATAATGGCAAATATGAAGCCATGGTTGAGCAAATAAGAAAAAACCTTGATCTTACAAGTTTAAAATTTCAAAAACTTGAAGATCTGGTAAAAGCTATCGGGCTGCCAAAAGAAAAACTCTGTACCCACTGTTGGGACGGATCAGGATATTTTGAATGAAACATTAAAGAGATAGTTTAATTAGCATTTGTTTGGGTTTTAGTATAAGAATTTTAACCAATTCTTTATAAATTTGATTATTTCATCAAAACATACTAACTTAATCAAGTTAAAAACGTTACAATTGATGGTATAAATCTAAATACACTCTCATGTATAAAATTTTTCGATTTCTTATAATTTTTATTCTCATAAACAGCACATTACATGCTCAAGACTGGAATGAAATTTATTATCTTGAAGATGAGGCTCAATATTTTCTTGAAGAAAAAAAATACGAAAAAGCTATAGATATATATCGCAGAATGATAAGAGAGGTACCTGAATACTCACTTGCTAAATATAAAATTGGCCAGTTATACCTCCTTACAGACGATCAAAAAGATCGTGCGATAGAATACTTAGAAGAAGCATCTCAAAATATTGCTGTAGATGATTTTAATGAAAAATCACTTCGCGAAATAAGAACCCCGGTTGATGTATTACTTTATCTTGGCGAAGCATACCAGATAGCAAATAGAATTGATGAGGCAATAGTAAGTTACAACAAACTTAAAAACTTTATTAAAACCGACAATGAACTTTATCCTGTTGTTGTTCAGCGCTTAAAGACATGCGAAAATGCTAAAATTGCTATAAATAATCCATTGAGAGTTTCAAAAAAAAATATTGGAGAACCAGTCAATAACGATGATTCAAATTTTGGCGCTGTTGTTTCCGGAGATGGGAATACTATAATTTACACTTCATACACAAGAAATTATTTAGATAATTATTACTCTGTAAGAAAAAACGGTGTATGGGGCACACCTAAACGAATTAGTGAAAAGCTTAGTGGCAAATACTATTTAAAAACTTCCAGTTTATCATACGATGGAAAAGAACTATATCTGGTTACTGATGATCCCGAAGAAAACACCCTCTTTGTTTGCTATAAGGAAGGAAACAACTGGATAGAAGCAGATAAACTTCCTAAAACAGTAAACGGTAAAAAAAGCAACGAAACTCATGCCTGTATCTCGAAAGATGGAAAAACTCTTTATTTTACAAGTGACAGAGATGGTGGTTTAGGAGGAATGGATATTTATAAATCTACAAAAAACACAAAAGGCAGTTGGGGTGAAGCAGAAAATATGGGGCCGGCAATAAATACCGAATTCGATGAAGAAACGCCATTCGTTACAATGGATGATAAATATTTATTTTTCAGCTCACAAGGACATAGCAGCATTGGTGGTTTTGATATTTTTTATATAGATTTAGGAAGCAAATCAATGGCCATAAACTTGGGTTATCCGGCTAATACAACCGGCGATGATTTATTTTTTGTGCCAGATAACTCATTAACATCAGGATACATTTCACAATATGATAATACTTCGGTTGGAAAAAAAGATATTTATTATGTTTCTATTTTACAAAAAATAAATTTTGCTGGTAATATTAAGAATGAAACAAGTGGGGAAAAAATAACCGATTCCGGTTTTGATATTTCGATAATTGAAACCAAAACAAATAATATTGTTAAGTCAATTAATACCTATAACGGGCAATTCGAATTTGAAATTAATCCGGGGAATTATACCCTTGTAATTAATAATGAAGATTATGATCCTTTTACCAGCGAATTTAATATCCCTGATAATTACTCTGAAAGAACTTATTCTTTTGAAGCTCTTTTAAATCCGTTAGTTGTTGAACAAGAAGAATTAGTTGCAGAAATAATTGAACCGCCGAAAGTTGAGCCTGTGGTTGAGGAAAAAATCACAGCACAACCTGAAGTGATAGTTATACCTAAAGAAGAAAAACCTATTGAACCTGTAGTTCAAGAAGAAGTAGTTCCTGAGCCCATTGTTGAAGAAAAGACACCAGAAAAAGAAATAGTAAAATATGTTCCTAAGACATCAGTAACCGGTGGAGTGAAAACATATTCGGTTCAGTTAATGGCTTTAATAAATCCGGTTGAGGTTGATTATTTTAAGGATGTTGATAATGTAAAGTTAACAAAATACCCCGATGGATATTATAGGTACACTGTTGGAAATACCAGTTCGTATTCCGAAGCTAAAGAATTAATGGCCAAGATTCATGAAGTTGGTTATAAAGATGCTTTTATCAGGGTTAATAAATCTGCTCCTAAATACACAATCCAAATTATGGCTTTAATAATTCCTGTTAAACCGGATTATTTTAAAGATTTATCTTCGGTTGTAGTTACAAAAGGTTCAGGCGATTATTTCAGATACACCATTGGTTCTTTTAACTCATACGAAGAAGCAAAACAAGAATTAGCCAACTTAAAATCTATAGGTTACAACCAGGCCTTTATTAAAAAATGATTAGGCATTAATTTAATCATTTAATCTATAAGGTGCTTTGTGTTATTAAACATAAAGCACCTTTTGTTTGCTACAAACCACTTATTTGCATGTTGTTGAAAAGCGATAAAAAAAATTTATCTTTTTAACATATTTTTTTATTTTTGTCGACTCAAAAATGATATTACCTTTAATATTGAAATCAAATTTTAAACTATTTTTTACACACAATTATGAGAAAAATTACATTTATTATCCTATCTCTGATATTATTGTCATGGAGCAATAATTTATTATCACAAGAATTTTTAGCAGGAAAAATTAAAGTGAAAGTTAAAAGTGAAAAATTAAATTTAATTAAAGAAGCAAAATTAGATTATAACTTAAAAGGAATAGTAAAAACCGGTATTGAAGATTTAGATGAAATTTTTAACGACTATAAAGCTATTGATTTTACCCCTTTGTTTCCAACC
>JAUWQL010000030.1 GCA_030611105.1 Bacteroidales bacterium | reverse complement strand
TCACGCCCCCCAGACGCGTACTCTAAACCTGGCTGAGCTACATCCCGATTATATGTTATTATCATTATCTTCCGATATCCAGACATATACTCTCTGTCTGCTGTTAATTAATACCTGGCTGAGCCTGCCTGCCGGTTTATTCGCCGAAGGAGAACAGGCAGGCTACATCCCGTATTGAGCTGTAAAAATACTTATCAATTCTGAATATGCAAAATATATACTAAATTAAAATATGGTATATTTATTGATCAACAAGAAAATTACGAATTAAAATATTTAGATATATAGTTAAGATAAGTAAATCAATAATTAAAAAATATAGAAATGGTATTATTTAAATCTTTAGACAATCTGGAAGACGATAAAAGTCCAAAGAAGTTGGATTCAGAAGTAGAAAAAGTAAAATGTTTGATTATCGGATCGGGCCCAGCTGGATATACTGCGGCTATTTATGCTGCAAGGGCAAACTTAAGCCCTGTATTATATGAAGGGATGGAGCCGGGTGGACAATTAACAACAACAACAGAAGTTGATAATTACCCGGGATATCCTGAAGGAGTTACAGGTCCTGTTATGATGGAAGATCTGAAACAACAGGCACAACGTTTCGGAACAGATGTAAGATTTGGATTAGCTACTGCAACAAATCTTTCTGAAAGACCATTTAAAGTTACTATTGATGATAAAAAGATAATTGAGGCAGAAACTTTAATTATTGCAACAGGGGCTACTGCTAAGTATCTTGGTTTAGAATCGGAGACCAAATATAAAGGTCAGGGAGTTTCTGCATGTGCTACATGCGATGGTTCCTTTTATAAAGGCAAAGATGTTGCTGTTGTGGGCGGTGGTGATACTGCTGCTGAAGAAGCTACATATCTTGCAGGAATTTGTAACAAAGTTTATTTAATCATCAGAAAAGATTATATGCGTGCTTCAAAAGTGATGGTTGAAAAAGTAATGAATACCAAGAATATTGAAGTTCTTTTTGAGCATACAACTAAAGAAATTGTTGGTGATATGAGTGGTGTAAATGGTGCAATTTTAATTAATGGAAAAGGCGAAGATGTAAAAATTGATATACATGGTTTCTTTGCAGCAATCGGTCATAAACCTAACTCTGATATTTTTAAAGATTATTTAGAAACAGACGAGGTTGGTTATATAATAACTGAGTCCGGTAGTTCAAAAACAAAGCTTGATGGCGTGTTTGCTTGTGGTGATGTTATGGATCCTCATTATCGTCAGGCAATTACTGCTGCAGGTTCCGGCTGTAAAGCGGCCATTGATGCTGAAAGATTTTTAGGTTCTCAAGGCTAATAAAAAATATTAGTAGAAAAAACAAAGCCGTTTCTCCCGATAACTATCGGGTTTGAAACGGCTTTGTTTTTTCGTTTAATTTATATCTGCAATTTTTTCTGCTTTGTAATCTCCGTTTAATAATTTCTTGTGAACAGCTTTAAATGCATTTATTGTGTATTCAACATCTTCGAGTGTATGCATGGCTGTTGGAATTAATCTCAGTAATAACTGACCTCTTGGGATAACAGGATAAAGAATTATTGAACAGAAAACATTATAGTTTTCTCTTAAATCCATAGTTATGTTTGTTCCTTCAGGTATACTCCCTGAAAAGTAAATAGGTGTTACAGGAGATTCAGTTTTTCCTATATTGAAACCGGCATCGCGTAAACCTTTTTGTAAAGCATTTACAATAACCCAAAGTTGATCTTTAAGTTGTTTTTCGGTTTTTAATAATTCTAATCTTTTTAATGATCCAATTACCATAGGCATAGGAAGAGATTTAGCAAAAATTTGCGATCTCATATTATATCTTAAGTAATTTACGACTTCTTCCGTTGATGCTACAAAAGCTCCAATTCCTGCCATAGCCTTGGCAAAGGTTGCAAAATATACGTCAACACCATCCTGTACACCAAGATGTTCACCTGTTCCAGCACCTGTTTTACCCATTGTACCAAAACCATGAGCATCATCAACTAATATTCTGAAATCGTATTTTTCTTTTAAAGCCACCATTTCTTTTAGTTTCCCTAAGTCGCCTGTCATTCCGAAAACTCCCTCCGTAATTACTAAAATACCACCATTTTGTTTTTCAGCAAGTTTTGTAGCCCTTTGAAGTTGCTTTTCGAAGTTTTCCATATTATTATGAGGATAAACATAGCGTTTGCCCATGTGTAAGCGTAATCCATCGAGAATACATGCATGTGATTCAGAATCGTAAACTATTACGTCATTTCTGGTAACCAGTGAATCGATAATTGAAACCATACCCTGGTAGCCAAAATTTAAGAGAAAGGCATCTTCTTTTCCAACGAATTCTGCCAATTTACTTTCAAGCTCTTCGTGTTTGCTAGTTTGACCTGACATCATTCTGGCACCCATCGGATAAGCTAACCCCCATTCTTTAGCTGCTTCAGCATCAACTTTTCTTACTTCAGGATGATTCCCTAATCCAATGTAATTATTCAGACTCCATGTAAGAACCTCTTTACCCCTAAATTTCATTTTTGGTTGAATTTCACCTTCCAATTTTGGAAATGCAAAATATCCGTGAGCTTCTTTCATGTATTTACCCAATGGGCCCATATTTTCTTTTATTTTCTTAAAAATATCCACGATTTTTGGTTTTAATTTATTATTATTTTAATGCCACAAAAGTACATTTTTTTGAAAAAATAGCAAACCAATGAAAATAAATTAAATAAATTAAACGTTTAGAGTAATTAAATTTTAGCATATTAAACTAATATTGTACATTTGCAAAATGTTTAAAAAAATGAGAATATTAATACCATTTATACTACTATTAGTGATAGTTTCTTCATGTAAATATGAGAAACTATTAAAAAGCCGTGATTATAAGTTAAAGTACCAAAAGGCTCTTGAATATTATGCTGAGGAAGATTATATGAGAGCTGAAGGCCTGTTTGAGCACTTAAAGCCTATTTTAAAGGGAACAAAACAGGCAGATACCGTTTTTTATTATGCAGCATACTGTAGCTTTTATGAGAAAAGTTATTTATTGGCAGCTCATTATTTTGATGAGTTTAGAAGAACGTATGGCAACAGCCCATTTGCTGAGGAAACCGAGTTTATGAATGCATATTGTACTTATTTATTGTCACCACGGCCAAGTTTAGATCAATCTTCATCGTATAAGGCAATTTCGTTATTTGGATTATATATGTCGAGATACCCAACAAGCGAGAGAACAGGTGAATGTATTGGTTATATCGAGGAATTGAGAAACAAGCTGGTTGAAAAATCATATCAAAGTGCTAAACTATATTTTAATTTAGGGAACTATAAAGCAGCTATAATAGCTTTAAATAATAGTTTAGATGATTTCACAGAAACAGAATACAGGGAAGAAATAATATTCCTTATTTTAAAAGCAAAATTTTTATTAGCTGAGAATAGTATTGAAAATAAAAGAATTGAAAGATATCAGTCTACTGTTGATGAGTATTATTCATTTGTCGGGGAATTTCCTGAAAGTGGATTTATGAAAGAAGCAACTGATATGTTTAATAATTCACAAAGTATTTTAAAGAATTAGTATTTAATAAATAATATTAGAATGGATTACAAAAAAACAAAAGCTCCTGTTACAACAATAACCCGTAACTTAAATGAACTTGATAATGAAACAGGAAACATTTACGAAACTGTTGCTATTGTTTCTAAAAGAGCTAATCAAATTGGGAGTGAGCTTAAAGAGGAGTTGAATAAAAAGCTGGAAGAATTTGCATCTTATACTGATAATCTTGAAGAGATTTTCGAGAACAGAGAGCAGATAGAAATTTCAAGATTTTATGAAAGGCTTCCTAAACCTACCTTAATTGCAGTGCAGGAATTTATGGATGATCAGATTTATTATAGAAAACCTGAAGCTGAAGAACAAGAATAGTATTATTCAAAGAATTAGCTCATGAAGCTAAAAGGAAAAAATATTTTATTAGGAATTACCGGAGGAATAGCGGCCTATAAGGCTGCTATTCTTGTAAGGTTACTTGTGAAAGAAGGTGCTGATGTAAAGATTGTTATGACCAAGTCGGCTAAAGAGTTTATTACTCCGTTAACTTTGGCAACCTTATCAAAAAATCCGATACTCGTTGAGTTTTTTGATCCGGAAAACGGGCAATGGAATAGCCATGTGGATTTGGGTTCGTGGTCCGATTTATTTGTTATTGCACCTGCTACTGCAAATTCAATGGGTAAAATGGCACATGCTATTGCCGATAATTTGTTGATTACTACTTATTTATCAGCAAAATGCCCTGTGATGATAGCTCCGGCAATGGATTTGGATATGTTTCAACACCCTGCCAATTTGAAAAATATCGAAACGCTTAAGTCTTATGGCAATGTAATTATTGAACCTGAAAGCGGAGAATTAGCCAGTGGTTTAATAGGAAAAGGCAGGATGGCAGAACCCGAAGTAATTACAGAAAGAATTATCGCATTTTTATCTTCAAAAAAAAAACTAAAATCTAAAAGAATTTTAGTTACCGCAGGACCAACTTTTGAACCAATTGATCCGGTAAGATTTATAGGAAATTACAGCTCCGGGAAAATGGGTTTTGCTATTGCCGAGGAATTAGCGAATCAGGGAGCGGAGGTTATATTAATATCAGGGCCAAGTCATTTAGAAACTTCAAATTCATTAATTACCAGGATTAACATTCAAACAGCTCAGGAAATGTACAATGAATCGGTAAAACATTTTCCCGATTGTGATGCTGCTATTATGTCTGCTGCAGTTGCTGATTTTAAGCCTGCAGTTCGATTTGACAAAAAAGTAAAACGCGGAAAAGATAATATGCAAATTATTTTGGAACCAAATAAGGATATTGCAGCTGAGTTGGGTAAAATGAAGAAAAAAAATCAAGTTCTTGTTGGATTTGCGTTGGAAACAAATGATGAAATAAAGAACGCAAAGAAAAAAATTAAAAATAAAAACCTTGATTTTATCGTTTTAAATTCATTGAATGAGTATGGTGCCGGATTTGGATACGATACTAATAAGATTAATATTATTGATAATCAGGATAATATAACTGAATTTAATATAAAAGCGAAAAAAGATGTCGCTGTTGATATAGTTGAAGAGTTAATTAGAAGACTTATGAAATCATAAAATATGAAACATTCATGGCCTATCTCGATTCTCGGAACACTAACGTATATCTACCTGTCGTTTATCTGACGGCAGTCAGGGCAGACGGGTAAAGGTATGGTTATTCAAAATGATTTAAATTAAAATAAATGTTAGATATTCGATATTAGTAAAGAACAGTAAATTAGGCAGAGGCAGATATATAAACATAAACAGATGAAAAAAATAATAGTACTTTTTTTAGGAATTACTTTTTTTGCATTTACATCTTTTAGTCAGGAGTTAAGATGTAATATACAGGTTGTTTCATCTCAAATACAAGGGACAAATAAACAGGTGTTTCAAACTTTACAAACTGCTATATATGAGTTCATGAATAATACAGCATGGACTAATCATGTTTATACAAATGAAGAACGTATTGAGTGTAATATATTAATTAATCTTCAAGATCATAGCGGCGATGAGTTCAAAGGAAGTATCCAGATTCAATCGCGTAGGCCCACTTTTAATACTTCATATAATACTACCGTATTAAATTTTAAAGATGATAATTTAAGGTTTAATTATGTGGAGTTTGAACCTTTAGAATTTAGTATAACAGAACACAGGTCAAATTTAACATCTTTGTTGGCGTATTATGCATATGTAATAATTGGCTTAGATTATGATACTTTTTCAATGTTGGGAGGTACTGAATATTATCAAAAAGCTGAACTTATTATTAATAATGCGCAGAATGCTCCGGAAAAGGGCTGGAAAGCTTTTGAAAGCCGAAAAAACAGGTATTGGCTTATTGAAAATATTTTAAATGATCGTTATAAGGGTTTAAGAGAGTTTTTGTACAGATATCACCGATTAGGGCTTGATATAATGGAAAGTAAAGATGCTACAGGAAGGGCTGAAATTGCAGAAAGCCTTGAATTATTACAAAAAATTTATCGTCAAAAACCAGATCCATATTTGTTTGGTTTCGAATTAATAATGAGTGCTAAATCAGACGAATTAGTAAATATTTTCTCAGAATCTTTTATGGCCGAAGCCGATCGGGTATATAAAATTTTAGTAGAAATTGATCCAACGCGTGCTGATAAATACATAAAAATTAAACAACAGTAAAATTAAAATTATAAATGCCTAAAATGAACTAAAATGTATAGTAATTAATTTAGTCATTTTAAGTATTTTAAACTTTAGTCATTTATTTATGCTTCAATCAATTTATATTCAGAATTATGCTTTAATCAATGAATTAGAAATTGATTTTAATAAAGGCTTGAATATAATTACAGGCGAAACAGGAGCAGGTAAATCAATTTTATTAGGCGCTTTATCGCTTGTGCTTGGTCAAAGAGCTGACACCTCTGTTTTAAAAGATAAAACAAAAAAATGTTTTGTAGAAGCAAAATTTCAGATCAAACAGTATAAAATCAGAGATTTTTTTATTCAAAATGATTTAGATTATGAGGATTTAACAACAATCCGGCGTGAAATTACCGATAATGGGAAATCACGTGCTTTTATTAACGATACGCCTGTTAATCTTGCTATTTTAAAGGATTTAAATAATAACTTGATTGATATACATTCACAACACGAAAGTTTGCTCCTGGGTGACGATCACTTTCAGTTAAGTCTGGTCGATTCTTTTGCTAATCATCAGGAATTACTTGATAATTACAGAAATAAATTTGAAGAGTATGGTATATTAACATCAGAATATAAAAAACTAATTAATAATGCTGATAAAGCAAAAGCTGATCTGGATTATTTTCAGTTTCAATTTAATCAGTTGGAGGCTTTAAAATTAGTTGAAGGAGAACAGGAGGAGCTTGAGGCAGAACTTGAAAAGTTAAATCATGCCGAAGAAATTAAATTAAATCTTTCTAATAGTTATAACTTATTATCTTCTGAAGATATTTCAATAATATCTAATTTAAAGCAAGCAAAAAATTCTATCGAATCTATCTCGAAATATATAAAGGAAGGTGATGATTTAGTTCAACGAATTGATTCTGCATATATCGAGCTTCAGGATATTAACAATGAAATAGAACAGTTAAACGAAAGAATAGAACACGATCCGGCAAGAATTGAATTCATACGTGAACGACTGGATAATATATATTCACTACAACAAAAGCACAAAGTTGCTACAATTAAAGAATTAATTAAAATAAAGGAAGAATTACAGCAAAAACTTGATAGTATTAATTCTTACGATTTTGAAACCGAAAAAATAAAAAAGGAGCTTAATATTTTATATGATGAATTAATAGCATTAGTAAATCATATTTCTGAGGATAGAAAAAATGTAATTCCTAAAATAGAAAATAAGGTTGTTGAGATATTACAACAACTGGGAATTCCGAATGCTGGTTTTAAGGTGGAGCAAATTCCTTCCGAAGAATTTTTGCCAACAGGGAAGGAGATCATTAGATTTTTATTTTCAGCAAATAAAAATGTTGCATTGGAAGAATTATCAAAAGTTGCTTCCGGAGGAGAAATTTCCAGATTAATGATAAGTATAAAATCTCTGGTTGTTGAGACCACAACTTTGCCTACAATAATTTTTGATGAAATTGATGCCGGGACATCAGGAGAAATAGCCGATAAAATGGGATCAATAATTAAACGTATGTCTGAAAATATGCAGGTAATTAATATAACACATTTACCGCAAATAGCTAGTAAAGGCGATTATCATTATCTGGTTTATAAAAAAGATAATCACGAAACTACAAATACATACATTAAGTTGTTATCTTGGGAAGAAAGAATAAACGAAATTGCTAAAATGTTAAGTGGCGAAGCACTATCTGATGCCGCAATTAAAAACGCGAGGGTATTATTATCTAAATCAGAATAAATGAATGTGCTAAAATGTTTAGGAAATATTTTAGTCATTTATTAATTTACAAAGTGAACATTATTTTTATATAATTGTATGTATACTAAACCGCCGAAAGATTTTGTAATAATAATATTTAGTTGCGGTTTGTATATGCCGATAGACTTTTAGTTTTGTTTTAGAAACATAGTGAAATAAAACAATTACTAAAAGCGTATCGGTATAACTTGTACAAACAAAATTTTTTAATCATGGCATTTAATTTATTAAAAGGTAAAAAAGGATTAATTTTTGGTGCATTGAATGATAAATCAATTGCATGGAAGGTAGCTGAAAAAGCATATGAAGAGGGAGCAGAAATAATGTTAACAAATGCACCTTTCGCATTACGTTTGGGAGATACAGATAAATTGGCAGAAGCCTGCAATACAGAAGTAATATCTGCTGATGCAACAAAAGTTGAAGATATTGAAAATCTTATTGATAAGACAATGGAGAAATTTGGAGGTAAATTTGATTTTATTCTTCACTCAATAGGAATGTCTCCAAATGTTAGAAAAGGAATAACATATGATAACTTAAATTATGATTATTTTCTTAAAACATTAGATGTTTCTGCACTTTCGTTTCATAAAATATTGCAGGTTTCTCGGAAAAAAGATGCTTTAAATGATTGGGGATCAGTTTTGGCACTTTCATACGTTGCCGCACAACGTACTTTATATGGTTATAATGATATGGCCGATGCAAAATCTTTATTAGAGTCAATTGCACGTAGTTTTGGTTATATATATGGTCGCGAAAAGAAAATAAGAATTAATACAATTTCTCAATCACCAACCCCAACAACAGCAGGGCAGGGTATAATGGGTTTAGAAGGATTGATGGATTTTTCGAACAGAATGTCACCACTAGGAAATGCAACAGCTAATGAATGCGCCGATTTTTGTGTTACTATGTTTTCCGATTTGACAAAGAAAATAACCATGCAGAATATTTTCCATGATGGTGGATTTTCAAGCATGGGTATGAGTAGAAGAGCAATGGATGTTTATACTAAAAGTCTGGATGAACATTACGAATTTAAAGATGTAACGCATAAAATGGAGGAATTTTAAAAAAAACGAATAGAGACGCAATGCTTTGCGCCTCTACTGTTTTCTAAATGTTGTATCTTAATTGTTTGTAATGTCCTGATCAAAGTTTATTGTTGTGTTAAAATCCGTTAAGTTCCATTAATACCGTTGGAATTAATAATAAAAATCCTAAAATAATTAAGATGATCATAAACGGAGTAATCCATTTTACCCATTTTTCATAAGGAATTTTTGCAACACCAAGTACCCCGATTAATACTCCTGATGTTGGTGTGATCATATTGGTAAAACCATCACCAAATTGAAATGCCATAACTGTAGCTTGCCGCGATATGCCAATTAAATCGGAAAAAGGAGCCATAATTGGCATTGTAAGAGCTGCCTTTGCACTTCCCGATGGAATAATAATATTAATAAATGTTTGAATTAAATACATTATTCCAATAGAACCGACTTTACCCATCGTTTTCATCGATTGCGATACCGAATGTAAAATAGTATCAATAATTTTACCTTCTTGTAACACTATAATTATTCCACCTGCCAAACCAACTACCAGTGCAGCTGACGAAATGTCTTTTACTCCATCAATAAATAATTTGGTAATATTATTAGGTGATTTATTGTTAGCAATTCCTGCTGCAAGACCCATTACAAAGAAAAGTGTTGCTATTTCCATAACATACCAACCGTATCCCATAACACCTATAATTAAAAACAGTATAGTAAATAATAGTATGTTAAGTATGAAAAAATGAACCGATTTCCTGAGAACTAACGGGCCAAGAATTACAAATATTCCGGTTAATACTGGAATGATTGGTATTGTGCTTGATGAATTACCTATTGCTAATGTTGTATTCGGATGTATAAAAGATATAATGATAAGAACAATAGATAGAACTCCATAAGTTATCCATGCCGAAACAGGAGTGTAATATTTCATGTGTTCCGGATCAATATGTTCTTTATTTCTCCAGTTTTTATTATCATCTTCAAAAACGGGTGATAATTTCGGATTTTTCTTGATTTTCTTAGCATACCTTAATATATATACTATACCAACAAAATTTAACACAACCCATGTAAACAGTCTGTATTCAATGCCTGTAAATAAAGGAATACCCGATAAGCTTTGAGCAATACCAATTGTAAAAGGATTTAATAAAGCTCCGGCAAAACCTAATCCCGCAGCAACAAAACACATATTAACACCAACAATTGAATCGTATCCCATAGTAATTGCTAATGGAACAAAAATGATGACAAATGCTATCGTTTCTTCACTCATGCCGAATACAGCACCAAAAATTGAGAACATAAGCATAATAAGAGTTATGATTATATTTTCAATTCCCAGAAACTTAAAGAGTTTAAAATGTTCAACTTTCTTTGTCTTTTTTAGAAAGGTAAAAATTCCCACATCTATGGCTTTACTGTCATTCATTATCCAAAATGCGCCACCAATCATTAATATGAAAACTATAATATCAGCTTTATCAACAAAACCATCAAAAAAGGCTGAAAATATTTCCCAGGTTTGAGGTTTATTATCTGTATAATGAAACGAATCTTTAACTATAACTTCCCTTGTAGTTCCATCCTGTAAAGTCATTATTTCCCGGTCGAATTCGCCTCCGGGCACAAACCAGGTTAATATTGCCGAAAACACAATAATAAAAAATACAATCACAAAAGTGTGCGGAATAGGTCTTTTCTTTTTCATATTAGAATTTAGTTTCAGGGTTTCAAGAATTCGTAAAAATAGAACATAAGTTATACAACAGAAAATTTTTTATTTATATCACGATGATTTTTGTATTTTCGTACCGATTAAAAGTTCAGAATTCAGAGTTTAAAGTTCAGAGTTAATTGAATATACCAATAACTCAAAACTCAAAACTCAAAACTCAAAACTCAAAACATATGACATTACTAATAAAAAACATAAAATCACTGATAAACATTGAGGAAAATCCGGTTAAGTGGGTTGCAGGAAAAGATATGCAAAAGTTGAATACCATAGAGAATGCATACCTATTAATTGATAATGAAAAAATTACTGGTTTTGGTAAAATGAGTGATTTGAAATTGGAGAATTTTAAAGGAGAATCGATTGATGCAACAGGAAGAATGGTTTTTCCATCTTTTTGTGATTCTCATACTCACTTAGTTTATGCAGGTAGTCGTGAAATTGAATATGGCGATAAAATTCGTGGTTTATCGTATGAAGAAATTGCAAAACGTGGTGGCGGAATTTTGAACTCTGCAAAACTTTTACATAATACATCGGAAGACTCACTTTATGAACAGGCTTTGCAACGCATTAATGAAATTATAGGGTTCGGAACCGGTGCCGTTGAAATAAAAAGTGGTTATGGCTTAACTGTAGAAGATGAGTTGAAAATGCTCCGCGTTATTAAACGATTAAAAGAAACTACTCCAATAACCATCAAATCAACCTTCTTAGGAGCTCATGCAGTACCAGATGAATATAAAGGTAAACAGGACGAATATGTTAATCTTGTTATTAATGAAATGATTCCTCAGATTGCAGTAGAAGATCTGGCTGATTATATTGATGTTTTTTGTGATAAAGGCTTTTTTACTGTTGAGCAGACCGATCGCATTTTAATGGCAGGAATTAAATATGGATTGCGTGCTAAAATTCACGCCAATGAATTAGATTATTCGGGAGGTATTCAGGTTGGGGTTAAGTACAATGCTCTTTCTGTTGATCATCTGGAATTTACTGGAGATGATGAGATTAAGGCATTATTAGAATCAGATACGATGCCAACATTATTGCCTGGAGCAGCATTTTTCTTAGGAATGATTGACCCTCCCGTTCGTAAAATGATTGATGCAGGATTGCCAATTGCTTTGGCTTCTGATTATAATCCGGGATCATCACCATCTGGTAATATGAAATTTATAATGTCTTTAGGAACTATAAAACTGAGAATGTTACCTGAAGAAGTTATAAATGCCTGTACAATAAATGGAGCTTATGCTATGGGATTACATGAATCCCTGGGGAGTATTGCAAAAGGTAAAATTGCTAATGTGTTTATTACAAAAGAAATCCCAACATATGATTTTATGCCTTATGCATATACGAGTAATTTAATTGATCAGGTTATTTTAAACGGAAAGTTAATATCGTAATGTATTTGCAATAATTTATTCAGAACAGGAGTTAAAAATCATGAAGTTAAAAATCATTCGTTATCCATAGAATTTTATTTGCTATATAATATAAGGTATGATCTTAAAATAATATTAACAGTAAGTAATTAAAATCGATATAAAATGAAACAATTAATAGAATGTGTTCCTAATTTTAGTGAAGGAAACGATATGAATATAATAAAGCAGATTACAAATGAAATAGAATCTGTTGAAGGAGTAAGTTTATTAGATGTTGATCCTGGTAAGGCAACAAACAGAACAGTAGTAACCATGGTTGGTACACCCGACGAAGTTTGCGAAGCTGCTTTTCTTGCAGTTAAAAAAGCATCTGAATTAATTGATATGCGTAATCATAAAGGAGCGCATCCACGTTTTGGTGCTACGGATGTTTGCCCCTTTGTTCCTGTTGCAGACATTACAATGGAAGAAACGGTTGAGTATGCCAGGAAATTAGCCAAACGAATTGGTGATGAATTAAATATCCCGATTTATTGTTACGAAAATGCAGCCTTGATAGAAGAACGCAGAAATTTAGCTGTATGTCGTGCCGGAGAATATGAAGGATTAAAAGAAAAACTTTCAAAACCTGAATGGAAACCAGATTTTGGACCAGCAGAATTTAACGCTAAAGCAGGTGTTACAGCAGTTGGTGCCAGAGATTTCTTAGTGGCATATAATGTTAACTTAAATACGACATCAATCCGTAGAGCAAATGCAATTGCTTTTGATGTTCGCGAAAAGGGAAGGATAAAACGAGAAGGTAATTCTGTAACCGGAAAACCTGTGTTAGACGAAAAAGGAAATAAAGTTTGGACTCCCGGTTCTTTAAAATGTGTTAAGGCTATAGGTTGGTTTATTGATGAGTATGGAGTTGCTCAAATTTCAATGAACTTAACAAATATAACTGTTACGCCGGTTCATGTTGCTTATGACGAAGTATTTAAGAAAGCTTTAGAACGTGGCATGAGAGTTTCAGGATCTGAATTAGTAGGTTTAATTCCTTTACAAGCTATGATTGATGCCGGAAAATATTTTTTAAGAATGCAAAATCGTTCGCTTGGTATTCCTGAAAAGGAAATTATAAAAATAGCTGTTAAATCTCTTGGACTTGATGACCTTTATGAATTTAAACCTGAAGAAAAAATTATTGAGTATAAACTGGCTGCTAATGCCAGGAAAAAGAAATTGGTTGATTTAAGTCTTACAGAATTTACAGATGAGACAGCATCGGAATCACCTGCTCCTGGAGGAGGCTCTGTATCCGCATATATGGGAGCTATGGGTATTGCATTGGGAACAATGGTTGCAAACCTGTCTTCACATAAACGTGGTTGGGACAATCGTTGGGAAGAGTTTTCAGATTGGGCCGAAAAAGGAATGAAATATCAATCTGAGTTAGTACGATTAGTTGATGAAGATACTGATGCTTTTAATAAAATAATGGATGCATTTGGTTTGCCAAAGAAAACGGAAGATGATAAAATTGCTAGAAAACAAGCTATTCAGGATGCTACTAAAAATGCAATCATGATCCCATTGAAAGTTATGGAAGTAGCTTGTAAGGCATTAGAGGTAGTTGAAGCAATGGCCGAAATCGGTAATCCAAATTCGGTTTCCGATGCAGGAGTTGGAGCATTAGCTCTTCGTTCTTGTGTAAAAGGTGCATTTTTGAATGTAAAAATCAATTCTGGTGACCTTGACGACAAAACATTTATACAGACCGTTAGCGAAAAAGCACAAGAAATTGATAGAAAAACAGAGGAACTTGAAAGAAATATATTGGAAATAGTGCACAATAAGTTATAAGATTCTTTTTATTTATTTGAGAAGGGAAGATTTTACCTCTCTTTTTCTTCAAAGCTCGGGATATAAACTATTTCGGGCTTTTTTATTAGCCTATATCCTTTCAAAAGCGCATAACTTTTATAAAGCTTTTTTATCGTTTTTTAATAAAAACCCTGATGAAATATTGATTTTTGTTAAAAAAAGATCGCTTTATTAAGCCTAGATTGTTTTGTATATTCTATTTTTTTTATACATTAGCGCTGAAGAATATTTTATTTTAACTATTTATGAACCTAAAATTTTTATCTATGAAGAAATTAACAATTTTTCTTGCATTGTTGTTGTTTGTTGGTTTTACCGTACAAGCACAAATGCAGATCACAGGTACGGTAACCGGTGCTGAAGACGGGTTATCGATTCCTGGAGTATCAATAGTGGTGAAAGATAATCCAACTATTGGTACAACTACAAATGTTGATGGAGAGTATTCATTAACTGTTCCTGGCGGAACTGAAGCTTTAATATTTAGCTTTATTGGGATGAAATCTCAGGAAGTGATTATTGGTGGCCGTTCTGTAATAGATTTACAGATGGAAGCCGAAATACTTGAGATGGATGAGGTAATTGTTACTGCCCTTGGTATTTCCAGAGAAAAGAAAAGTCTGGGTTATGCTGTTCAAGAGATTGATGGAGAAGAGCTTAATAAGGTTAAGTCCGACAATTTCGTAACGGCATTGTCTGGTAAAGTTGCTGGAGTTCATGTTAAGAACAATACCAACTTTGGAGGATCAACTAATGTAATTATTAGGGGATCATCTTCTTTAACTCAAAATAACCAGGCTTTATTTGTTGTTGATGGTGTTCCAATTAGTAATGATGTTAATAATAATTCATCTCAAGAGTCTGGACGTCAAGGGTATGACTATGGTAATGCTGCATCGGATATTAATCCTAACGACATTGAGTCTGTGAGTGTACTTAAAGGTGCGGCTGCAACTGCTCTTTATGGTTCACGTGCTGCCAATGGTGTGATTTTAATTACTACTAAAAAAGGTAAGAGAACTGATAGTAAAACATTAGGTGTTACTTTTAGTTCTAATGTTACATTAAGTACTATCGATTTAAGTACTTTCCCAGATCATCAGGATAAGTATGGTATGGGTTATGGACCCTATTATAGTGGTGGTGATCATCCTGGTTTACTTGAATTTGACTGGAATGGTGATGGAACTATTGATTTGCTTACGCCTACTACCGAAGACGCATCAAGAGGAGAGGCTTTTGATCCTAATTTGATGGTTTACCATTATGATGCCTTTGTTCCTGAATCAGAATATTATGGTCAGCCACGACCTTTTGTTGCCGGTGCAAATGGTGCTGAAACTTTTTTCGAAACCGGTGTTAGTTATACAAATAGTATTGATGTAACCGGAGGTTCTGAAAATGGTGCATACAGGTTCTCTTATACGAATCTTGATATGACAGGTGTAATGCCTAATAGTTCATTAAAGAAAAATAACTACATCTTTAATGGATCATATGATATTTTAGAGAATCTAACTATTACTTCTTCTGCTAATTATATTAATACTAAGGGTAAAGGTCGCCCTTCTACTGGTTATAGCGATAATATTATGTCGTCTTTCCGTCAGTGGTACGATGTTGGTGTTGACATACAACAACAAAAAGATTTATACTTTGAAACCGGAAGAAATGTAACATGGAACACTAAAAGTTATAATAATCTAGATCCAATTTATTGGGATAATCCATATTGGACAAGATATGAAAACTATGAAACAGATGAAAGAGACCGTTTAATTGCTTATGTTCAGGCTGATTGGAAATTAACTGATGCCATAAGTTTTATGGGGCGTGCAGCTATAGATACTTATTCTGAGTTACAAGAAGAAAGAAGAGCTGTTGGTTCTGTTGCAAGTGCTTTTGGCGTTGGCAGACCAAATGTACAATCCGGATATTCTCGAAGAACAAGATCTTTTACAGAAACAAACATTGATTTAATGTTTAAATACCATAAGCAATTAAGTGAAGATTTTAATATTAATGCATTATTAGGAACAAATATTCGTAGATCTACGGATGATAATGTTTTTGTTTCAACTAATGGTGGATTAGCAGTTGCTAATGTATATGCCTTAAGCAATAGTACAGATCCAATGTTACCACCGGGAGAAATCTTAGACGAAATTGGTGTGAATGGTTATTTTGGTAGTGTATCTTTAGGTTATAAAAACATGCTTTATTTAGATGGAACAGCTCGTATGGATCAGTCATCTACTTTACCGGAAGATAACAATACTTATTTCTACCCATCAGTAAGTGGTAGCTTTGTATTTTCTGAAGTAGTTGATGCCAGCTGGTTGTCACATGGTAAATTAAGACTTGGCTATGCTGAAGTAGGTAATAGTGCACCCCCAAGAAGAACAAAAGATACTTACATATCAAATGCTCCGTTTAGTGGTAATTCAATGGTTACCGTTCCTGACACAAGAAACAATCCTGATCTAAAACCTGAAACACAAAAGGCTTTAGAAGGAGGATTAGAATTTAGTTTCTTCGAAAACAGACTTGGTGTTGACCTGGCTTTATACAAAAATAATACAATTGACCAATTAATGCCTGTTACTGTTTCTTTCGCAACAGGATATAGCTCAAAATGGGTAAATGCCGGAGAAATTGAAAACAAAGGTGTTGAATTAGCACTATATGGTACTCCATATAAAACATCAGATTTTAGATGGGATATTTCTGTTAACTGGTCAAAAAATATTAACGAGGTTATTTCACTTTATACCGATGAAGCAGGAAATGAAGTTACAAACCTTCAGTTAGCCAGTTTACAAGGTGGTGTAACTATTAATGCAAGAGTAGGTGAACCTTATGGTACTATTCATGGATCTGATTTTGTATATCATGATAATGGTGGAAAAATTACTGATGGAGGTTCTTATGAAAGATCTTCTACTAATGATATAGTAATTGGTAATATCAATCCTGACTGGATGGCAGGTATGAACAACGCTTTTTCTTATAAAGATTTCACATTTAGTTTCTTAATTGATATGCAACAAGGTGGTGATATATTTTCACTTGACATGTGGTATGGTATAGGAACAGGAATGTACGCAGAGACAGCTGATAATAATGATTTAGGTAATCCACAAAGAGATCCTGTTGCAGATGGTGGAGGTCTTTTACTTGATGGTGTTAATGCTGATGGAACTCCTAATACTACTAGAATAGAGTCAACTTATTATGCTGAAGGTTGGGCTTCAAGTCCAAATGCTCGTTTTATATATGATGCATCTTATATTAAATTAAGAGAAGTTGTATTAACGTATAATCTACCAAATAAATTAATGAGTAAAACTCCTATCAAAGGAGCTTCATTAAGTTTTGTAGGTTCTAACCTTTGGATCATAAGCAAGAATCTTCCTCATGCCGATCCTGAAGCTAGTCAGGGTGCTGGTAATATACAAGGATGGCAATCCGGTGTAATGCCTGCAACACGTAATTATGGATTTAGCCTAAATATTCAATTATAAAAAATATAAAATTATGAAAAAAATATATTATTTATTATTTATCGTGTTAGCAGTATTTGCATCATCATGTACTGATGATTTTGAAGACTGGAATACGGATGATAAGAATCCGGCAGAAGTGGCCGGGAATGCATTATTTACAAATGCAGAAAAAGCTTTATCAGACCAGCTGAGTACTCCAAATGTTAATTTAAATAACTGGAGTTTATGGTCTCAGTATTGGACTGAAACAACTTATACTGATGAGGCCAATTTTGATATAGTTAATAGAAATGTACCTCAAAATGTTTTTAGAATTTTTTACAGAAGAGTTTTAAAAGATTTAGATGATGCAGCAAAACTAATTGCAGAAGAAGAAGGTGTTGAAGAATTAGCTACTAAAGGTAACAGACTTCATATTATAGAGATGTTAAATGTTTATTGCTATAGCAGATTAGTTGACATTTTCGGCATGGTTCCTTATACTGATGCTATGGATATTGATAATGTTTATCCAAGTTATGACGATGGTGCTGCTATTTACGCCGATTTGTTTACAAGGCTGGATGCAGCTATTAGTGGTTTAGCTAGTGGTGGTGATAGTTTTGGTTCAGCAGATTTATTTTACAATGGAGATGCTGTAAGCTGGGTTAAGTTTGGAAATACATTAAAAATAAAGATGGCTATTGTAACTGCTGATGCTAATAGTGCAGCATCTAAAACGGCTGTTGAAGCTGCGGTAGCAGGTGCTTTTACTTCATCAGCCGATGATTGTTTAATGCCTTACCTGACATCTTCACCGAATTTTAATCCAATTTATGATAATTTAGTTGCTTCAGGACGTGATGATTATGTTCCTACTAACACTCTTGTAGACATTATGAATGGATTAGATGATCCACGCAGGGATAATTATTTTACTTTGATTGATACCTCAGCTACAGGAGCAGGAGATTACATATATCTTGGAGGTGATTACGGTGAAAGTTCTGCATTTGCAAATTATTCACATGTATCTGCTCCAGTTCAAGAAGCAAGCTTCAAAGGTATTATTTTAACTTATAATGAGTTATTATTCTATCTTGCTGAAGCAGCTGAAAGAGGTTACTCTGTTGGTGATGCTGAAGATTTATATATTGATGCTATTACCGAATCTATTTTATGGTGGGGAGGAACACAAACTGAAGTTGATACTTATTTAGCCCAGCCTGAAGTAGATTATACTACAGCTCTTGCGGCTTCATCTGCAACATATCCTTGGAGAGAAGTGATAGGTACACAATCATGGATAGCTTCATATATAAATGGTTTTGTAGGTTGGACAACATACAGAAGGCTTGATTATCCTGCTTTCAATATGCCTCCTACTCCTTATAATGATATTACTGAGGTGCCAACAAGATTCACATTCCCAATTAATGAGCAAACATTAAATGCTGTTAATTATGCTACAGCTGCGTCTGCAGTTGGTGGAGATGAATTGGTAACAAAGATTTTTTGGGATATATATTAACAATTAATTAAATAATATTAATTAATAGGGTGTCTTTTTAGACACCCTATTTTTTTATGCTATAAATAAGTATAAACATACAATATAGATAAAAATCAGCTAATTAAAGATTTACTTTTTTAATGCAAAAAAAAATTGAAAAGAAAGATACTAAGAGTAGTTTTATATATTTTCATGCTTATCGATAATAATATTTTTTGTTTATCAATAAAGCTATTTTAGTAAAATCTATGTAATAAATACTGATTTTAACCATAGTTCTTGTAGTTTATATCGATTTTTTCTTTATTTTAGCAAAATGAATAATTTTTAATAACTATTTATGAACCTAAAATTTTAATCTATGAAAAAATTATCAATCTTTCTTGCATTCTTGCTGTTTGTTGGTTTTCAAGCCGCAGCACAGATGCAAATCTCGGGTACGGTAACCGGTGCTGAAGATGGGTTATCTATTCCCGGAGTATCGATTGTTGTGAAGGGTAATCAAACCATTGGAACAACTACCGATATTGATGGTAAGTATTCTTTAGCCGTTCCTAGCGATGCACAAGCACTTGTGTTTAGCTTTGTTGGAATGTTGAAACAAGAAGTGCCAATTAATGGACGTTCCATAATTGATATTCAATTAGAAGAGGAAGTTCTTAGAATGGACGAGGTAGTAGTAGTAGCTTATGGTGTTCAAAAGAAAGCTTCTTTTACCGGTTCTGCTTCTGTTATGAAAGCTGAAAAGCTAGAAAAGAAGCCAGTTACCAGTTTCGAAAAAGCTTTACAAGGTAACATCGCTGGTGTTCAGGTGAATGCTTCTTCTGGACAACCTGGAGCAAATTCTGAAATTCGTATTCGTGGTACAGGATCTATTAATGCTGGTAATGAGCCGTTATATATAATTGACGGTGTACCTATTATTTCAGGGGACTTAGCGCAAAGACAAACAACTACAAATGCTTTAAGTTCATTTGATCCTGATGATTTCGAATCTATTACTGTACTTAAAGATGCTGCGGCAACTTCATTGTATGGTTCCAGAGCATCAAATGGTGTTATCTTAATTACCACTAAAACGGGTAAAGCGGGTGATACCAAAATCAATTTCTCTTATCAGACTGGTTTTTCTACCAGAACAAATGAGTTATTTGATGTAATGAATGCTGCAGAATATAAAGAGTACAGATACGAAGCTCTTACAAATGCAGGAACATCTCCTGCCGAAGCTCAGGCATATGTTGATGCCTTAGGCGATCATGATACGGATTGGATAAAAGAAGTATTCCAAAATGGAAAAACCAATGATTATCAATTATCAGCCAGAGGAGGTGATGAAAAGACTCAATTCTTTGTTTCCGGTGGATATTTCGATCAGGAAGGAATTGTTATCGGTTCAAGTATGGCGCGTTATAGCGCACGTATTAACCTTGATCATAGTGCCTCTGATAAATTAAAATTTGGTACAAGATTTACCGCATCATATACAGATCAAGTAAACCCTTCAGGTAGTGGTTATTATGCTGACCCTGTTACTTCTATGTATTTTGTACCTCCTACTGAGCCTGTTTATAATGAGGATGGATCTTACAATCAAAGTATTTCTTCAAACCTTGATTATAATCCCGTTGCTATTGCTGATTTAAATAACAATAGTAATAATATCGTGCGTGGTTTAGGTGTCGTTTTTGCTCAATATGAAATTATTGAAGGTTTAACTTTTAAAACAAATTATGGTATTGACTGGTTTTATTTAGGTGAAGATTTATATTGGAATCCTAACACTCCAAGTGGAGAAAGTTATACCGGTTATTCTGAATACGCTTCAACTGAAAAATATATTTCAACCTGGACAAATATTTTACGTTACGCAAAAACTTTTAGCGAGAGTCATAGCGTGAATGTATTATTAGGACAGGAAGCACAGTCAAGTGAGCGTTTCCGAACGTTTACTGCTGCTACTAACTTCCCTAGTGATCAGGTAACAACTCTTGCAAACGCTGCTGAACCAAGTACTGCATCTACTGATTTAACTTCAAATAGCTTAGCTTCTTATTTTGCAAATATGAACTACGACTATTTAGGTAAATATTATCTTTCTGGTAGTTTCAGACGTGACGGATCTTCTCGATTTGGTGCTGATAACAGGTGGGCAAATTTCTGGTCTGTAGGTTTTGCGTGGAGAATTACTGAAGAAAGTTTTATGAATATAAATGGTGTAGATAATTTAAGACTAAAAGGTAGTTATGGTACATCAGGTAACTCCGATATTGACGACTTTGCTTCAAGAGGTCTTTATGGTTATGGCTACGATTATAATGGTAACCCGGGTAGTGCTCCAAGTCAGTTAGCAAATCCTGATTTGAGATGGGAAAAGAATGAAAACTGGGATATTGGTCTTGATATTGGTGTGTTGAACAATCGTGTTAATGTAATACTTGACTATTATAGCCGTACTACATCTGACCTATTATTAGAAGTTCCGATTTCTAAAACTACAGGTTTTGACAATATTATGCAAAATGTTGGTAGTATGAAGAATAGTGGTATTGAAGTAGAACTGAATACTGTTAATCTACAAGGCGAATTCAAATGGTTTACTGATTTCAATATTTCGTTTAACAAAAATGAGATTCTTGAGTTAAATAATGGAGAAGATATTCAAGATGGTCATTATATGAGACGTGAAGGCGAAGCATTTTATTCTTTCTGGAAACAAGAATGGGCTGGTGTAAACCCGGCTGATGGTAGCCCTATGTGGTATGATTCAGATGGTAATTTAGTGGATAACATTAGTGATGCTGATTTCCAGATTTTGGGTAATGCTCATCCTGATTTTATTGGAGGTTTTACAAATACATTTGAATATAAAGGTGTTGAATTACTTGTATTCTTCAATTTCTCTTACGGAAATGAGATTTACAATAATTCTAAAAGATATTTACTACACGACGGACAACAAGGTAGTACTAATGCAAGTGTTGAAATACTTGATCGTTGGCAAGAACCTGGTGATATAACTGATGTTCCTAGAATTATCGAAGGAGGTAACAATAGTTCAAACCGTCACTCAAGTCGTTGGATCGAAGATGGATCTTATCTAAGACTTAAAACTGTGAATTTAGGTTATACCCTGCCTTCTAAGTATACTGATAAAATTAAGCTTGATAAAGTAAGAATATTTGCACAAGGCGAAAATCTCTTAACCTGGACCGAATTTACAGGATTAGATCCTGAACAAGGTATTAACGGTCAGGCTTGGTTTACTTATCCAACTGCACGTACAATTACTTTTGGTATAGACATTGGATTTTAACCGTTTGTTAAGAAATAATTAAAAAAAGAACAAATATGAAAAGTATTTATAAAATTTTAATGATAATTGCAGTCATTTTTTCAATTACTGCATGTGGTGATGCGTTCCTGGAACAAACACCTCAACAATCAGTTGATAGCGATCTTGCCATAAGCACATTAGCAGATGCAGATATTGCGTTAAATGGTTGTTATGATAACTTGCAAGATGTAAATCTCTATGCTCGTGACTATTTTGTTGTTTGTGATATAGCAACTGATAATTCAAAATTAAGACCTGAGAATGCAGGACGTTTTCTTGATATATATTATTGGTCAATAACAGCAACTGATGGTTATATGGCAGGCTTTTGGACACATGGATACGAAACACTTAACCGAATAAATAATATTTTGTTAAGGATTGATGATTTGGAAGGTGATGACGTTGAAAAAGCCCGAATTAAGGGTGAAGCATCAGGCTTACGTGCAGTAACTCATTTATTGCTTGTAAACTTATTTGGACAGGCTTATAATGAAAATCCTGCCGGCCCCGGTATTCCAATTATGACAGAACCTGCCGGAGTAGATTATGAACCTGCAAGAAATACAGTTGCTGAAGTTTATGCTCAGATTTTAGCTGATTTAGATGTAGCTGATAATAATTTAAGTTATAATACTCAAAACTTATATTTTACAAAAGCAGCTGCTAAGGCTTTAAAGTCAAGAGTTTATCTTTACATGAACGACTGGGCTAATGCTAAAGCTGAAGCCGAAGCTGTTATTAACAGTGGACTATATTCATTAGCTGATTATGTGGTAGCAGATAACCCTGATGGTGCAGCTGCAGGTGATTATATTAAAGCATGGGCACAAGCGTCAAATAGCGAATCTATCTTTAATATAGGTTTCACTACTACCGATTATCATTCTGTTGATATGTTAGGATATATGTATCTGAAAGAAGGTTATGGCGATGTAATTCCTACAACCGATTTAATGGATTTATATTCAGATGCAGATATGCGTAATAATTGGTTCTACGTTGATGGAGATTATACCTATACTAACAAATATCCCGGAATAGAAGGTGCAAGAGCAGGAGTTGATAATATTCCTGTTACCAGACTTTCCGAAGTTTATTTGAATGCTGCTGAAGCAAACGTTGAGCTTGGTAATGAGGCGATTGCGATAACTTATCTTGACGAAATTATTCACCGTTCAGATGCTGCTGTTGGTACAACAACTGCAACCGGAGCGGCTCTTCGTGCAAAGATTCTTCTTGAAAGAAGAAAAGAATTACCTTTTGAAGGACACAGATTCTGGGATCTTAAAAGAAACGGTGATGATGTAGTCAGAGTAGACAAAACTGTACCAGATGCAATTGCACTTATTGTTGCCGGATCAGATGATTATGCATATCCGATTCCTCAAATTGAGATAAATGTAAATACCAATATTGTACAGAATCCAGGTTATTAATTAATAAACTGAAAAAATTATGAAAACATTATATAAAATTTTAGGACTATTTGTAATAAGTAGCTTCCTTATTTTTACAGCTTGTGAAGATGTTGATCAATCTTACACAGGAAACGGCTTTGTTCACACAAGTGATGATGCAATTACTATTGTAGAGAGTTCTATGGATACAGTTGTAATATCTGTGCTATTAGCTGACGCACCTGCAGCTTCTGCTATTAACGTGGCTTTAGAGATGGATCTTACTGCACAGGGTGTAACACAAGAATGTGTTGAAGGTGTAGATTTTGAGATAATTGAACCCGCTGATATAACCAGTATTACTATACCTGCCGGTTCAAACTCAGCTGAAATTAAAATAGTTGTATTTGATAACCTGGTAGAAGATAGTGCCAAGTATATCACTCTCACTTTAACTGGTGCTGGTGATCTTACAATGGGATATCCCGGATCAGAAATCAAAAAAACAGCTGTTATTACTATTGCAGATGATGACTGTGCATTTCTTGCTAATAATTGGGTAGGAGTTCCTGTTGGAATAGAAACCTATTCAAATTGGCCAGTTTTTACAGCTGCAGCTCAATGGTCAGTAGCAGAAGTTATTTCTGATGTAAAAGTTAAATACGAGGTTAAAGGTTTTATGAATGGAATTTTCACCTACTGGGCAGAAACTGTTACATATGGTGGTGAATACTATGTGACTTTAGATTTTACTGATCCTTTAAATCCTGTAGTTGAGTTAGAAGGTAAATATACAGATCCTGAAGGGTTTGGTGAAACTACCTTTTACGCAACCACAGATGATACCTGGTCATATTATATCTTGCAAGATCCATTAAATCCATCTAGTTTTTCCACTTGTGATAAAACTTTAACAATAAATTATTTAGTGGATATTTCAACTGATGGAGGCGCTTTAGACCACAATTTCCGTGTATGTCTTTACGATGTGGTTTTTGAATAATAATATTAAAATTTAAAAATATATAAATATGAACAAAAAACATTATATATTAGCTTTGATAGCGATGTTTGTCATGGCTATAGGATTTTCTTCTTGCGAAGATGAAGAAGAATATACTACTGACTATAATACAGGAACACCGCCAACTGTAACGGTAACTGTTATAGCAGATAGTACAAATGACGTAGGTACTTATATGACTTTAGCTTCAAACCAGAATGGTATTATCTGGTGGGTAGCAATTCCAGAAAGTGCCGGTATAACTGAATTAGAAGGTTATGAACTTGTATTGGATCAAATTGATTATTATTCAGGTGGAGATATTGAGGTTATCGCTTCGACTGATTCATTATTACATGTTGATTTATTCGAAGGTAATGCATATTCTATTTATGCAGTTGCTACAAATGCAGCCGGACAATCAGGTGCAGTAAGTAGTGTAGCAGTTACTACTACTGACGACAGTGATCCTTATGTTGCTGAGTTTTCTCCTGCGATTTTCTCAGCAGGCTTACCAGCTAACACTGAAACGGTTCTAACTTTCAACGAGCCTGTAACATATGTTGATGGTAAGGTTATAGAATTGTGGGGATATTTTACAGGGTGGTCTGAAATAATAACTGCAGATAACATTGTTATTAGTGGAAATACAGTTACTTTAAAGCACTCAGATTATCCTTACGGTGATTTCATTATTCATAGTATTGATGCGGGAGCATTTATAGATCCTATTGGAAATGAATTTGCAGGAATCAGCGGATTTGGATATTACTATAAAACTATGGATGATCCAGCATCTTTATTAGAAAATGCTTTTGAGAATTTCTTAGGTGATATAGTTTGTACTGATTATCTATACTCTGATAGTACTACTGTTGACTGGGGTCCTTATGGAGTAACTATTAGTGCAGATGAAGATACAGAAGAACCATATGATATCATTATTGATGGCTTCTGGGGATATGGAGGAGTTCTTGCAAGAATGACCTTAAATGAAGATGGTACCGTTTCTTGTCCAGCAAATCTTATGGAAGGAATTACTTATGGTGGAGAAGAAATTGTTTGGGTAAGAGCTTATAATGGTGCAGATCCTTATGCGCCAGGAGAACCTGTAGGTCATTGGGATTGGACTGATAATAGTTTTAACATTTCTGTTGAAATTTATGTAGAACACTTAGGTTATTTTGCACAGTTGTATCAAGTATATGAACAACCTGCTGCAAAGAAAGCTAGTGTTGGTGTTAAACCTCAGGATTACCCAATGGAATTAATACCATTTGAGTAAATACTAAGAAATATTTTAAAAATAATTTTTTTAAAAGCTGCCTAAATTAGGCAGCTTTTTTTCTATTTTTCTGGATTTAGAAAAGTAATTTAGTTAAATAATATTTTTAACTTTGCATTTTTAAATTATCATTCATATGCTTGGTAAAGACAATAACATCCACCCCACATTCGATAAAATCCTTAAACGAGAGGATAAAGAAGAACTTTTAAATCAACATTCAATTGTTATCTGGATTACCGGGCTTTCGGGGTCTGGTAAAACAACTATTGCAGAAGGTTTAGAACTTGAACTGCATAAAAGAGGATATTTGACAAAACTACTGGATGGCGATAATGTAAGAACAGGAATAAATAATAATCTAAGTTTTACGGAGGAAGACAGAAAAGAGAACATAAGAAGAATAGCTGAAGTATCAAAACTGTTTATGTTGGGTGGGGTTATTCTTATTAATTGCTTTATTTCACCAACAAAAGAGATAAGGGATCAGGCAAAAGAAATTGTTGGACCAAAAGATTTTTTTGAAATATTTGTTAATACTCCTCTTGAAGTGTGTGAGCAAAGAGATGAAAAAGGATTATATGCAAAGGCGAGAGCAGGTTTGATTAAAAATTTTACCGGGATTGATTCACCATATGAAAATCCTGAAAATCCTGATATTGAAATTAGAACCACTGAAATAAGTATTGATGAATCTGTAAAGAGAATATTAGACAGCCTTATACCTAGGATAGAATTTTAAAATGATTAATTTTGCAATCTCTATTAGTAAATCACATATATAATGGATAATAAATACAGAATAAATCACTTAAGAGAATTAGAATCAGAATCGATATATGTTATTCGTGAAGTTGTTGCACAATTTGAGAATCCGTGTATGTTGTTTTCCGGTGGAAAAGACTCTATAATAATGTTTCATTTAGCAAGAAAAGCATTTTGGCCCGCACGAGTTCCTTTCTCATTAATGCATATTGATACAGGGCATAACTTTCAGGAAACAATAGATTTTAGAGATAATCTGATGAAAGAAACGGAAACAAAATTAATTGTTCGTTATGTACAAGATTCTATCGATCAGGGGAAAGTAGTTGATGAAACAGGTGTAAATTCTAGTAGAAATATACTCCAGACTACAACTTTGCTTGACGGGATTGAAGCACTGAAGTTTGATTGTGCAATGGGCGGCGGAAGACGCGACGAAGAAAAGGCAAGAGCTAAAGAAAGATTTTTTTCACATAGAGACGAGTTCGGACAGTGGGATCCTAAAAATCAGCGTCCTGAACTTTGGAATATATTTAATGGCCGTAAACATATGGGCGAACATTTTAGAGTCTTCCCAATAAGTAATTGGACAGAGATGGATGTTTGGCAATATATTCTATTGGAGAATATCCCTATTCCTAATTTATATTTTTCACATGAACGAGAAGTTGTTGATCGTGATGGAACTATTTTAGCTGCAGGTGAGTATGTTACTTTAAAAGAAGATGAGATACCTGTAAAAAAAATCATTCGTTTTAGAACTATTGGCGACATGACTTGCACCGGAGCCATTGAATCAACAGCAAATACTCTTGAAGAAATAATTGAAGAAGTTGCTTCAACAAGGATAACTGAGCGTGGCGGACGTTACGATGATAAGCGATCCGAAGCTGCTATGGAAGATCGTAAGAAGGAAGGTTACTTCTAAATGTCTAAAATGAACTAAAATTTAAAATGCCTAAAATGTAAAATAGATAAATGATAGAAGATGAATTAAATAAGAAAAAAAAGTTTGCAAAAGATTTGGAAGAAAGAACAAAGTTATTTGCAATTTCTATCATAAAATTATCAATAAAATTGCCTGAAACTCCTGAAGGAAAGGTAATAAAATATCAGTTAACAAAATCAGGAACAAGTGTTGGTGCTAATTATCGTGAGGCAAACAGGTCAAGAAGCAAAGCTGATTTTAAAAACAAAATTAAGATTTGTGAAGGTGAAGCAAGTGAAACACAATATTGGTTAGAAATAATTATTCAAATGGGTTGGTTGCGATCTGATGAAATAAAGTCAGAGTATAATGAATCAGGTGAATTACTGGCTATTTTTACATCAATTAGTAAAAATTTAAATGCATAATGCTATTAAGTATTTTAGGCATTTTAGATTATTTTAGTCATTTAAAAATTATTGGAAATGTCAGAAGAATATAATAGGGGATACTTAGATATGGAGCTTTTGCGATTTACTACTGCTGGTAGTGTTGATGATGGCAAAAGTACACTTATTGGCAGATTATTATATGATAGTAAAGCTATTTTCGAAGATCAAATGGAAGCTATCGAGAAAGCAAGTTTAAAAACAGGCAATGGTGAAGTCAATCTTGCTTTATTAACAGATGGATTACGTGCAGAAAGAGAACAAGGAATTACAATTGATGTAGCTTATCGTTATTTTGCAACTCCTAAACGAAAATTTATTATTGCTGATACTCCCGGACATATTCAGTATACTCGAAATATGGTTACAGGTGCTTCGACAGCAAATGTAGCACTTATTTTAATCGATGTCCGAAATGGTGTGATTGAGCAAACCCTGAGACATTCTTATATTGCTTCCTTACTTCAAATTCCTCATATAATTGTTTGTATTAATAAGATGGATCTGGTTGATTATAAAGAAGAAGTTTTTGAAAATATTAAATCTGATTTTGACAGGATTTCAACAAAACTTGATGTTCACGATATTCGTTTTGTACCAATAAGTGCAAAGTTAGGAGATAATGTTGTTGACAGGTCAACAAATATGGATTGGTACGATGGCCCTACTTTAATGTATTTGTTAGAAAACATCCATATAGCAAGCGATATTAACCATAATGATACAAGATTTCCTGTTCAACATGTTATTCGTCCGATGAAAGAAGAATATCATGATTATAGAGGATATGCCGGTAGAATTGAAGGCGGAATATTTCACGTAGGTGATAAAGTTAAAGTTTTACCATCGGGGCTAAGTTCAAAAATTAAGTCAATAGATGTTTTTGAAGGTCATTTGGAGGAAGCATTTGCACCACAATCAGTAACGCTTTCTTTAGAAGATGATATTGACATAAGTCGTGGAAACTTGATAATTAAGGATAATGGTTTGCCAAGGTCAAGTCAGGATATTGAAATGATGATTTGTTGGTTTGATGAAAAACCAATGATGCTCGGAGGAAAGTACACTATAAAACATACTACCAATGATTTAAGATGTGTTATTCGTGATGTTAAATATAAAATTGATGTTAACACACTTGATCATGACAAAGAAGATAAAAAGATTGGATTAAATGATATTGCAAAGATTTCTGTTAAAACAACAAAACCTCTTTACTTTGATTCATACATAAAAAACAGAAATACAGGTAGTATTATTTTAATTGACGAAGCAACGAATAATACTGTTGCTGCAGGAATGATTATATAAAAAACTATGATATAATATTGCTGACCGAAGGTTTCGCTTTAAGCGAAACCTTCGGTTTTAAGGAGTAAAATTTAAGGATAGTGTCTTATATTTCATAATTACTTCATTATGATCAAATGCGAGCTTGGGAAGTTCTTTTAAAGGGAACCAATTTAAATTTTTCGCATCATCACCGGCTTTTACTTTTTGTTTAAGATTAATTAATTCGCCTGAGTAAATAACTGAAATTGTTCTTCCTCTTGGATCGCGGCCGATCTTTCCAAATGTGCGAAATTGGTTTAATTTAATTTCTGATATTGAAGTTTCTTCCTTTAGTTCACGATAAGCAGCATCTTCAATTTCTTCATCAATATCAACAAACCCGCCCGGTAATGCCCACTGGTTTTTGAAAGGTTCATTTTTTCTTTCTATTAACAAAATATGTAAAGAATTTTCAGCTTTTTTAATAACAATAATATCTACAGTTAGTGCAGGCCGTGGATATGCATAAGTATAAATCATAATGGTTCAGAGTTCATAGTTCAGAGTTTGACAGTTTAAAGTTCAAAATTCAAGGTTTTTAGTTGCGAGCTATGAGCTGCGAGCTTTGAGTTTTTTACATTTAATTATAATATTCAAAAATTGGGGTGTTTACATATAAACAATTATATTTGCCTATAAAATAAATAAGTATGGAAATATTTAAAGGAGAAAACTTCATAGAATTTACTGAACGTTTTTCAAGTGATGATTTATGCAGGCAGTATCTCGCTGATATTAA
>JAUWQL010000171.1 GCA_030611105.1 Bacteroidales bacterium | reverse complement strand
AGAATGTTGATGATAGTAAAAAAGCAGATGGAGCAATTCTTAAGGATAATGAAGTTATTGCAGTAATCGAGCTAAAATCGACACAAACAACCGACCTTGGTAAGGTAGAAACTCAAGCATTTGGATACAAAGTTCATAATCCAAAATGCGTTTACGTGATAACTTCGAACTTTGAAAAACTACGTTTTTACATACATAATACCGTTGACCATGTTGATTTTGATTTATTCAACCTAACAAGGGAACAGTTTTCTTTAATGTGGCTTTGTCTTTTAAAAGACAACCTCATAAACGACTTACCATTAAAAATTAAAGAAGCATCAGTTTTACAGGAAGAAAATGTAACAAAACAACTCTATAACGATTATTCAAAATTCAGAAAAGAGATATTTGCTAATATTGTAAAAAACAATCCTGAGTTTGATAAGCTTGTTCTTTTCAAGAAAACTCAAAAACTATTAGATCGGTTTTTATTCATATTTTTTGCTGAAGATAAATTATTAGTTCCACCAAACTCGATAAGTGAAATTGTAAAACAATGGATTACCTTAAAAGATGATTTGGACGAATATGTTCCGCTTTACGACCGTTTTAAAAAATACTTTGGATATTTAAACACAGGTTTCAAAGGCAAAAAGTATGATATTTTTGCTTATAACGGTGGTTTATTTTTGCCCGATGAAATTCTGGATAATATTAAAATTGACGATGAAATTTTGCACCAGAATACTTTACAATTAAGTACTTACGATTTCGAAACAGAAGTTGATGTAAATATTTTAGGTCATATTTTCGAACATTCTTTAAGTGAAATCGAAAATGTGCAAGCCGAAATTGCAGGAGAAGTAATTGATAAGCAGAAAACAAAACGAAAAAAAGACGGAATATTTTATACTCCTAAATACATAACCAAATATATAGTTGAAAATACTGTTGGAAAACTTTGTGAAGAAAAACGAAACGAGTTCGAAATAATTGATGAAGAATACGCAAAAGGAAGACGAAAACGCAAAAAAGACATTGTTCGTGATTTAGATAATAAACTTACTGAATATCGTAAATGGTTATTAGAAATAACAATTCTTGACCCTGCTTGTGGTTCAGGTGCATTTTTAAATCAGGCTTTAGAGTTTCTAATTCATGAACATAAAAAGGTTGATGAACTAAAAGCTCAACTTCTCGGTGGCTCAATCATTTTCCCTGACATCGAAGCAAAAATACTTGAAAAAAACATTTTCGGTGTTGACTTAAACGAAGAATCAGTTGAAATAGCTAAACTTTCACTTTGGTTAAGAACAGCACAAAAAGGTCGAAAACTTACTATTTTAAGTAATAATATAAAATGTGGAAATTCATTAATTGATGACCCTGAAATTGCAGGAGAAAAAGCATTCAATTGGCAAAATGAATTTTCAGAAGTATTTGCTAATGGTGGTTTCGATGTTGTGATTGGAAATCCTCCTTATGGTGCATACTTAAATGAAAGCGAAAAGTCATTTTATCAAAAAAATATAAAGTCATTTCAAGGTAATTTTGAGATTTATTTCTTCTTTATTGAGTATTGTACAAATCTCTTAAAAGAGAAAGGAATACTAAGTTTTATAACTCCTGATACGTGGATTAAAATACCTCAAGCCCAAAAATTACGTGAATTTGTTATCTCTAATTATGGCATTAATGAGATTATTAGTTTTGATTATTCTGTTTTTCATGATGCAAGTGTAAATCCAATTATTTTTATTCTATCTTATAAAACTTTCAATGAAAAATGCTCAATAATAAGTATCACAAATATTGATGAAATAATGAAGTTGTATTCTAAATCATCACTATATTTTTGTACAATTAAGGATTGGACTGAATCTCAGGATAAACAATTTCAAATATATCAAACAGACGATTTGAAGAAACTATTGTCCAAGATAAAAAGAGATACAGTAGAATGTAGTGAACTATTAGATGTGAGTCAAGGTATAGTTCCGTATTCTAAAGAACATTTGTCAATTGAAGATATAAAAAATAGGATTTATCATTCAAATGAACGTGTAGATCAAGATTACGGAATGTGGGTGCAAGGTAGAGCAATAAACCGATATTCCATTAATATTGAAAAACATGAATATTTAAAGTATGGTTCATGGCTTCATCGACCAAGAAAACCAAAATATTTCCAAAATGAAAGGATTTTAATTCAAGAAATAACAGGTGGTAACCCTCCAAGAATTTCAGCAATAAAATTTAGTGAAGTTTTATATCATGACCCTGGAATAATTTCATGTTTAAATACTTCATCCTATAATATGGACTATATTTTATCAATTTTAAATTCAAAATTGTTATCATGGTATCATGTTGTTAATTCGCCTAAAGGTAAACGAACAACATTTCCCAAAGTTTTAATTGGGGATATTAGAAAATTTCCAATTAGAAAAACGAATAATTCAAAACAAGAAATTCTTTCAAAAATGGTTAATTTAATTCTTAACCAATCACAATTACTTTTATTTGAAAAAAATTGTTTTTTGCAAACATTAAAGGAAGAAAAACAAGTTGAAAAGATAACTAAGAAAATTGGCTCTTTTTATGAATTATCTTATGAGATATTTAAAAAAGAATTGAAAAAACAAAAAGTTGAATTATCGCTTGGAGATGAAAATAATAAATGGCGTAATTATTTTAATTCAACTGTTGAAAAGATTAATCAATTTCAATCCGAAATAACTAAAACTGATAAAGAAATTGACCAAATGGTTTATGAACTATATGATTTGACCGAAGAAGAAATTAAAATTGTAGAAGAAACAAATTAGCTTTTATTATCTTCATGCAACATAAAAGCACTATTTGTACATATTTGTAAATAAATTAGGACAATTACAAGTGAAATTTGTCCATATATAAACAAGTTATACATAAAGCAATATTTTTCGCCAAATCAAGTTCTTAATCTAAATCTAAACTGAATTTCCAAACACACAAAAGCATAAGAGTGTCAGACCATCCCTGCAAGCATCCCGCCTGCCACACATATGCTCTTTTTGCCTAATTTTTATTATCTTGTGTAAAAATTGAGAAAAATGGAACATATAACCAATTTGACTGAACAGCAAGATTTACTTTATGAATTATTTGAAAAAATAAGTGAACGAAATACTTTTCTTTTACTCGGTGCAGGTGCTTCAGTATCTCAAGAAAAGGGGTTTTTAGCAAAAACCTTAATTGAATTCTTTCAAGATAAGAAGCATGTTGATTTGGGTGTTGCAGATTTAAAAACTTTTGTGGACATTGTAGAAGCAAGAGAAGATTTGTCAAGAGATGAATTTGATCAATATGTTGATGTTTGTTTAAGAAAATTAAAAATAACAGATGCTCATAAAAATCTTGCATCAATTCCTTGGAGACAAATTATTACAACTAATGTAGATTTACTAGTTGAACAAGCGTATCAAGAAGTTGATGATTCCCCAGATCAATGCCTAAGACTAAAGGTTGTTAGGGGAAAGAAAGAGCAAACATATCAATGTGCAAATGATGAAGTTAAATTAATTAAGTTAAATGGATGTATATCATCCAAAAAAGAGTTCCCATTAATTTTTTCATCTGCTGATTTTAAATCGATAAATTCTTTTTACAAGTCTGTATTGAATGAATTAAAGAATCCATCTGATGTTACAAGGTTTATTTCTATTGGATATTCATTTTCAGATCCATGGTCAAATTATTTATTTGATATAATAGATAGTATAGGATTTCGAGAAAATCGATTTTTATATAGCGTTGATCCATTCGTTTCAGATTCCATATTACCTCTTTATTCTAAAAAGAAAATATGTGCAATTAAATGTACATTTGAAGAATTTATCCAGCATTATAGAAATTGGGAAGAAACAAATAATAAAAAATTTATTGAATCCAAAGGTATTCAGTTTACAACTTCCAACGAAAGCAGTATTTTTTTAAACTCAAGAGTTTTATTGCGATTGAATGGAACTTTAACTCAATTAAATTCAAGAACTCAATCTTCAAAATTTACTTCTAAAAAAGAATTTTATATAGGAGATGAACCAAACTTCCAAATTATAAATAAGAACTATGATATAGAGAAAAAGGATAAAATAAAATTAGTTAAAAAGAAGATATATAGCATTATTGAAAATAGAGATTCAAAGATACTTCCTATAGTATTTTTAACAGGATCATTTGGTACAGGAAAATCAACTTTCGCTTACAGATTAATTAAAAATATTATTTCGGATACTCATTATGGAAAGAATATAGCATTTGAAGTACATGATGCAAATAAACTTTCGATTCCTGACCTTACAGAATTATTCATTTCATCACGTGCTGAAAATATTATACTCTATTTTAATTCGATTGAAATAAACTATATTTTTAAATCACTACTTGAATTTAGGAATAAGTTAAGTATTGAACAATATAATCAGTTTAATATAATAATCATTACATCAATAAGAGAAAACATCTTAATAAAGAACCAACTTGATAAAGTAATTACAAGGAGTAAAATAATCAATGTAGATACTCCCTTAAAAACTGGAGAGTGCGAACTTTTAATTAGAAATCTAAGGGATTGCGGGTTGCTTAAATACAGAGATATACAAGAAGAAAAGAGCTTAATAAAGCGAATACAAAAGGATTATAGTTCTGATTCATTTATATCGCTTATGGAATTAATAACAAATAATCATCACATTGACGATTTGCTTGAAGCTTATAAACAAATAGAAGACTCAGCAAAAGAAGCTTTTTTATATACGTCAATACTATATCAATATAGTATTAAAATGCCAGCTAGTTTATTGAAAAATTTAATTTCTAGAAATTGGCAAGAATTTAGAGATAACGTAATTGAAGTAGATGGTAAGGGTATTTTGTTTCAAGAAGTTATTAAATCTAATTCCACGGAACCTGATATTTATTTCAAAACAAAACATCCATTAATCTCAAAAAAACTGATTGAAATAATATTAAAACCTACAGCTAAATACAAATATGTTCAAAGCATAATAACTCATTTAATACCAGGTAATACTTCTTCTTTTATAGCAACGAGTTTATTGAAAGCTATTAAAAATAATGGAGATTTGAATAATATTCAGCTAAATAGATTATACGATTTAGCAAATGAAAATCTTGGAGATTCTCATCATTTTATTTTACACTATGCTATCAATTTGCAGCATAGAAAAAATATTAAGGATCTCGAAAAAGCGGAAAATCTATTGCTTTATGCAGATTCATTAGTGCCATATAGGAATCATATGCTTATACACAGGAGAGCTGTAATTAATTTTGAATTAGCGAAACAATGGTATATTAAAGAAAAAAAGGAGCTCATAAAAACTATACGATATCTAAATGAAGCAAGAGAATTATTTGAAATAAAGAAAATTTTTGATCCTAATAGTTCCTATAGCTTCTATGATTTATTGAGAATGGAATTTTGGTGCTTGGAAAAATTAAAACTGGATGAAGAAGAAGAATTACAGGCAAGGATTAGAATTGAAGAGAATTTTGATGTAGCTGATAGAACAGTTACTGACTATAAATATCATATATTAACATTGAAAAATGTTTATAAGGACAAATTTGTTTTCAAAAATAATGAGAAAGTGTATTTGGACTATTTAGATGATTGTTATGATAAGCCAGAATTAAGACCATATGCATTAATACTTCTCTTTAATTTTTATTTGCATCTTCATGATTATGAAAGATGCAATGTTTATTTGGAAGAATTAGAAATTTATAAAGATATTAATGATGTATTGAAATTATTATTTAAGTATTATGGTCGAAACCTACATCTAATGAGTAACCGTTTGAAATTTTTTGATCTTATTCATGAATTTCCTGAAATTGAAGATAGTTTCTCATTAAGGTATAATTATTTTAACTTCATGGCTGCTGCTTACAATAAACACTTTCCTACAGCATCTGAGTATATTTCAAAAGTTTATGATAGATTTAATTATCTAAATCCAGATTTTCAACTTCCATGGAAAGAGACAGACACCGAGACGATTGAAACTTTTAAAGGTAAAATTGTTAAAAGTAATAAAGGATATAAGCTTTTACATGTTCCTACCTTAGCACAAAAGTTTTATTTAATTAAGAAAAAGAATGATTATATGATTGGTAAAGAATATTCTGCACGTTTATTCTTTTATCTAAGCGGAATCCGAGCCGAAATAATAGAAGAAATATAATTAGTTGCTAACCTTCACCTTCTTCAAGCCTTTTAGCAAAATAAATTTTGTTAAAAAGCTTTCATCCCATCCGCACATTGTATTTATGTTAATTGCGTTTTGTTGGTTAAATAAAATATTGCTCAATGTATAACATCAGGTCATAAAACATGCGGGGAGCAGTGGTGTTTTGACAATTTTTGTTATCTTTAACTTTATTAACCGGGGATAGGGAAACAGGGCGAAAACCCGCACGATTTCATACCCGAAAACCGTTGGCGGTAATTTATATGCTTATGAAAAAATGGATAAAAAATAATTGGAATGACTCTGTATGGAGTCAAGTTTTTGCATCGATAATTTTATTTATACTTTATTCGATAGTTGTTACATTCATTTCAATCGTTCAAGCAATTTATATGAAAATCTCATTTTCTGAAAGTTTGAATAGTGTGCTTAATTTACTTGGTAAGAAACTAATACTACCAATTTGGCTTTTATTATTAATCTTTTTAGTTTTTGTTGCATTAATTCTTAAGAGTAAAATAAGTTTTGGAAAAGGAAAGCCAGCTTCAAATGAAAATAGAAAAATGAATTCAAAATCAAATGTTCAGGATATAGAAAAGGTAATCTCAAATTCGAAAGAAATAGATTTAAGACAAGGAATGAATTCTTCCATCACTGGAAATATTATCTTAAGCAAAGAAAAAGGAGTCTTTTTAATTTGGGCAGAAGTATCAGATATTCATAATATCATACGTGATGATACCAAATTTCAATATATTGTAAGTTATGCATCTAATGGTGGAAAGGACATGAAGAATCCTTTATACGCAAAATATCCAAACGCTTGGGCTATTTGTCGAGTGACACCTTCACAGAAAGACCATTTAGGTTCTTGGAAATTCTGGTGTAATGATAATTCCATTCCAAGAACAAATATTGAATTTAAAAAAGTTTTAAATAACGGAAAGCATTTGTTTACAATAGCTTGGTCAAAAAGAAACGATTATATTAAATTCTTTGTTGATAGAGATTTAGTTGGTGAAAATAAGTTTGAATTCTGGCCAACGGATTTTAATCATTCAATTATAATAGGAAATTGGGTAGATAAAAAGAATGACCATAATTTCAACTCAAAAGTCGGGGGTTTTTATTTTGTTGAAAAGGAATTTGACAAAAGGATAATAGATAATATTATTGAAGAAAAATTACTATAAACTACCTCCGCTAGCGCGCGTTCAATGTCATTAAGTTAAGAAGAAATCATATTGCATCTCTTTGATTTTTAGTTACTTTTGGTTTTAATCTTTTTCTGTATTTATCCACATCACGTACAAATGACCTATTTGGTCTTATAGGCACCAGATGTCT
>JAUWQL010000183.1 GCA_030611105.1 Bacteroidales bacterium | reverse complement strand
TATTATTTCAGGAAGGGTAGAAATATCAAGAATAAATTTTAATGCAGACAGGGAGTTCATTATTAACATTCTTGGCCCGGGTGATATTTTTGATGTAATATGCTTGCTTGACAAAAAAGAACATGATATTATTGCTACTGCTATAGATGATATAGAATTACTAATAACTCCTATTGAAGTAGCAAGGGAATGGCTTTATAAAAATCCTGATTTTAATAAAACATTATTTCCGTATTTAGGAAAGCAACTCCGATATCTTGAAGAAACAGCATCGGACATGGTACTATTTGATACATGGACAAGACTTGTTAAATTAATATTACATCATACAGACACCAAAACAGGAAAACTCTCACTAATCAACAATCTTTCTCACAGGCAACTTGCTAATATGATAGGCAGTGTCAGGAATGTTGTTAACCGTCATATTCAGGATTTAAAAAACAATAAACTTATATCAGTAAATAGAAAAAGCCTTGAAATAACCGATATTCAAAAGTTATTGGATGAGTTTAATAAGAGGAACTCTTTTTTATCATAGCAGAAAACTTTCGAAAGTTTTTACATTGTTCTCTCCTTTTTAATTTTCTCACATTATTTAGCAATACTCATAAAATAAAATCAAAATATTTTTATTGTGCAACTTAGGTGGCAGTCGATGATATAAGTCTACCTTATCTTTGCATTGTAAATAATCTTATTAATCATTTAAAAAGATAAAACTATGACAACAAAAGAAAAAATCAGAAACGGAGTGGCAAACATTGCCGAATCAAGTCAAGACATTAAAAGCGATATCATCACATTTGTTGGAGATGAATTTCAAAAAACTATTAAAGTTAAAAATCAAACATCTGAAACGATTAAAGAAATCACAAAAGATACACTTAACGGTGTATATGAAGGTCTTAATGATGTTAAAAACAAAAGTCAAGAACTTGCTGACAGATTAATAGAAAAAAGTATTGATATTGAAGATATGATAAATATATCAGCCGAGGCTATGGTTAATATTGCTAAACAGGAAGGCGAAGATGCTTTAAATGTAAGTAAGGAAAGTGCTGAAAAAGCAAAAGAACTTTTTAATAATGCATCAGACAAAGTTAAGCATTCAATTGATAATATTGAAGACAAGGCAAAAGAGCAAATGGAAGATGCACTTACAGACCTTAATGAAACTAAAAAAGAAGCAAACAGCAAACTTGATGCGATAGGTGAAGCACTAAAAGATTATGCAAGTGAAAAGAAAAATGAAGTTTCAGAGGCTATTTCAAGTGCTTTACATAAAACTGCTGACAAAAGTAAAGAGACAGCAAATGATTTGCTGAATTCAGCAAAAAGCCATTCAAAACGATTGACAAGCCATTCATTGAGCAAAGTATCAGACTGGTTAAAAAACCTTTCAAATAAAATAAATTCATAACTTAATTTTTCAACTTTTTAAAATAATAAATCATGAAAACTAAAAATGTAATAATTGGAATACTTGCTGTTTTATTAGTTTGCTCATTAATATGGAATTATAAATCTAGCAAAACTACTATTGACGATAAAATAGTCACTACAAGTGAAAATGTAAAAGCGGAAACATCAGCATTAATTGCATCATTGGACAAAAAAGCTAAAACTAATTATTCCTTGGCCAATGCAAAAGTGGCTCTATTAAAGTCTCAAATTGCACTTGAAATAGACAATTCTAAACAAAAAGCAGAAGCAGAATTAGACAATGCAATTAATTATCTTTCAGAAGCAAAAACGACAGCTGATGAAAAAACAAAAGCAGAAATTGACTTGCTAAAAACTAAAGCAAATACTGCTAAAAATAGTGTTGTACAGAAAAAAGACGATGCTTTAGATAAAGTGTCTGCTACTGCTAATGAAGCAAAGATTATATCTGAAAAATACAATGATAAATTTCAGGCAGAGAAAGAAAAGAACATTGATACTGCTAACAGGAAATATGCTGAACTTAGAGTAGAAGAAGCACTTTTAAAGGCAAAAATTTCTGCACAATCAGAACAAACATATTCTCAGGCACAAGTCTATCTTGAAGAGGCAAATGAATGGTACATCCGCAGTAAAGAATATGGCACTCAGAAGTTAAGCCCTTACAAAGAGCAACTTCAGAAAGATATTGAAGATGCGCAAACATATCTAAAGAAAAATGATAAGGAAGCACGTAACAAAATAGCTGATATTTTACAAAAAGCTTCAGAGATTATAAATGAAGATTAACTCAATTCAATTTATTTCAAAAAACAGACAGTTTTTTTACAGGACTGTCTGTTTTCTTTGAAGATTCAAATATTATTCCTATGAAAATGAAACTACATATTAAAAAGTTTTTATTGCCGGTAATACAGCTAAGAATAGACTGGAAAATTAAGATTTATATTATAACTACAGTTGTTGGAGCAATAATTGGTTTACTAATTCTATTTCCATTAAATCAAGGTGTTCTTTTTTATGAATATGTACAACATGAAATTGATGCTCCGACCATTATTCAATTTGTCCAGAACCAGTTTAATAAGTTATATTTTGGTGAAAGCTCAGGTAAACTTATATTTTATTCCACTACAGGTGCCCTGCTTGGTTTATTAACAGCAAGAATTCATGTAGCATTAAACAGTAAACTCAGATATATTGAACAGTTAAGTGGTGAATTAACAAAAGATTTAAAAAAACTTATTTCACAAGGAGAAAACTCCACATTAGAGTTTAAATCTTCGCTCCGTTGGGATATTCAACAATCTAAGGTTAACAAGCAACTCGTATTTGTTATTTTAAAAACAATTGCCGGTTTCATGAATAATAATGGGGGCACTCTTCTTATTGGAGTTGATGATGACGGTAAAGCTATTGGTCTGGAAAAGGATTACCAAAATCTTAAAAAACCAGATAGAGATGGTTTTGAACAATCAATTTTTACGGCAATATCAACTAATCTTGGTACTGATTTATCTAATTATGTCCATGTTATTTTTCATACTATAGACAGCAATGATATTTGTCGGTTAATTATTATGCCAACACCAAGACCTGTTTTTGTAAAACAAGAGGGTAGTACAAAATTTTATATCCGGACAGGTGTTAGTACTCGTGAGTTGGATATAGAAGAAGCCACAAAATTTATTGCAGATCGTTGGCAGAAATAGAAACAGTGAAAACAGAATTCAATAATTTTGCGCAACAAGTAAATAGTAATAATATGAGTAACATATATAAATACAAAATTTTAAGTGCTGGGAGCATTGAACCAAAGGGTTGGATAAAAGAACAAATGCACCGTGATTTAATCCATGGATATATAGGTCATTATGATAAGGTTCATCCATCAGTTACCCACAATGTTTTCATCAATCAAGACAGGTTAAGTAAACGTAAATTTAGCATGCGAAAAGAGTGGTGGAGCGGAGAACATGAGGGCTATTGGAAAGATGCCATAATTCGAATGGCGTTTTTAACTGGCAACAAAGAATATATTAATAAATCTAAAGAATGGATAAATGAATTAAAAGAAATTACGCAAAAATATGACTACATTGGTATATACAAAAACTGTGAAGAAGTAGGATGTAGATTCAATCATGAAAAAGGCAATGGAGAATTATGGACTTCGAGTAGGATTCTGATGGCTCTGTTGGCTTATTACGAATTTACATGTGATAAGGATGTTTTGGAAACTGCTGAAAAAGCGGCAAAACATATAATGGAACATTACAAAGCCGAAAATTATTTTTCAGTAAACTCTCAAGGAGGTGGTATAAGCCATGGAATTGGTTTTTTTGAAAATCTCGAATGGTTGTATCGTATTACGGGGAATAAAGAATATCTGTATTTCTCGGTTAAATTGTACGAAGACTTTAATAAAGGAAATGTTCGTGATGATGATTTAAAAACACAAAATTTGCTTAAAGAGGATAAACTTTTTGAAAATCATGGTGCTCATATTGCTGAAGGTTTATTTGTGCCAGAATTTATAGCCTCAATACAAAATGAGAAAAAGTTAGTAGAAACCGCTAATAATGTAATTCGGAAATTGAAAGTACATTTAACTCCAGGTGGGGCTATGCGATGTAATGAATGGATTAAGGGAAGGGAAGGCACATCCGATGAGCAATACGAATACTGCGGAATAACCGAAATGACCAGCCCCTTAAATAAGATGATTTCTTTTACCGGCAATCTAAATTTAGCCAACAGGATTGAAACAATGGCATTTAATGCAGGACAAGGAGCTCGTTTTCCTGTTTTATCTGCTATGTCATATTTAACTAGCGACAACCGAATTCGTATAAAACAGTTCGAAATTTTTAAAAGAGAATCGTATGATGCTGCTCACTTTGCTGCTGTCTGCTGTGCTCTAAATGCTGGCCGGTTAATGCCATATTATGTGGAAGGCATGTGGATGAAAAAAACAGGTGATGATGGAATTGTTGCGGTATTATTTGGCCCAAGCAAAGTTAAAACAAGCATTCACAACATTGCTGTAGAAATTACTGAGGAAACAGATTATCCATTTTCAGATGAAATTATTTTTACAGTTACTCCATTCAAACCTCTTAAGTTTTCATTAACAATCAGAAAACCGCATGCCTGTCAAAATATTGATGTTGAGTTGTTTTCTAAAGCCGAAATAACAGAAACAAATGATATTATTAGCATTGATAAAATATGGGAGAAAGGCGACCAATTACGAGTGAAGTTTAACTTTGAAATACAGCGCATAAATCAACCGGCTTCAAAGACCGTAAAAAATAAAGGTGCATATTTTAAACGGGGAGCGTTGGTTTATGCCTTACCTTTTGAACATAAAATAAAAACCGTAAAGGAATATCAAAACAGCGGATTTCATAGGTATAAGATTACAGCAAACAATTCAACGGGTTGGAAATTAAGACTAAACACAAATGATAAATTTAAATTTATCCCTAATGTTAATGGCAACATGCAGCATCCCTGGGATAAGCCAGTAGTTAAGCTGGAAGGAACATTAAGAGATAAAAAAAATCAAAAACAAGATGTAGAGCTAGTGCCTATGGGAAATACTATTTTCAGAAGGGTAAGCTTTCCCAAAATAAACTATTTATAAACTTAATATTAAATATCATGAAAAAGAAAGTAAGTATTATTATTTGTGCTTTTAACGAAGAAAAAACCATTGAAAATGTGGTTAGAAAATGTCGCGAATATAATCCACAAAGTGAGATTATTGTTGTTGATGATGGTTCTGGAGATAAAACCGAAGAAATATTAAAGAACCTTAATAAGGAAATCGCTTTTAAAAATATCTGTTTACCCGAAAATAAAGGGAAAAGTAATGCTATGGTAGTGGGGGTTGAAAACGCCCAAAATGAAGTGATTTTATTTTTTGATGCCGATGTTTCGGATATTAAAGAAAAACATTTTACGCAATTATTAAATCCTGTTTTAGACGAAAATGCTGAAGCTGATATGGTTTTAGGAACACCTTCCGAAACACTTATTGATTATAGAATACATCCGTTTAAAAGTCTTACGGGTGAGCGGGCATTATTAAAAAAGGATATTGAGCCAATTCTCGAGAATATCCGTGATATTCGGTTTGGGGTAGAAACCTATATAAATCTTTATTTTCAAGCACATGGGAAAAGGATAAAATATACTCTTTTAGATGGTTTAACACATCCAAATAAGTATAGCAAGACTTCTCCAACAAAAGCAACTAAAGAGTTTATAAGCGAAGGGCAAGAAATAGCCATCACACTCTTAAAAAATTATGATCTTATTACGAAAAGAATAAATAACTCATTTGATAAGCATAGTGAAAAAATTAAGGATTCAATTAAAAAGGTTCAGGGTGAATTAAATGATAAAATTCAGACTCTATTAAGAAATAATGGATAAAAAAAACACATATCAATCCATATTTTTCTTTTTAATCGGGATCTTACTTATATGGTTTGTATTTAGGGGCACTAACATAGTACAGCTTAAGAATGAACTGTACCGTATTAGTTGGTTTTGGGTTGGTATTTCTGTTGGATTAAATCTGTTAAGTCAGTTAGTTAGGACATATAGATGGAAAACGTTGTTTGTCCCATTGGATTATTCGCCGAAAATCTACAATTTATTTTTGGCAATGCTTATTCTATCCTTTACTAACCAAATTATACCTCGTGGTGGAGAGGTTTCACGGTTGGGTGTAGTGAATAAATACGAGAAAATGCCCTGGTCAAAATTAGTTAGTATAGCACTGATCGAACGGCTAACTGACTTAACTATTCTTATTTTGATTTTTATAGTTTTGTTAATTTGGCAATTCTCATTAATTCAAGAAATTATTGAATTACCACAAGTTAATTTACTAGATGTTAGTATATATCATGTATTATTTAGTTTGGGCGTTATTATCATTAGTTTGATGATTTTGTATTTCATAATCAAGAGATTTAACAGCAAGATTAAGAAGATAGTAAAAGAATTATGTGAGGATTTTGCATCTATTTATCATTTAAAAAACAAATTTCTTTACTTTACACAATCTA
>JAUWQL010000195.1 GCA_030611105.1 Bacteroidales bacterium | reverse complement strand
CTTCAACAGCCATTTATGGTGCAAGAGGTGCCAATGGTATTATTATTATTACAACTAAAAGAGGGAGTGTTAAACAAGGAACACAAATTGATTTTAACAGTTATATGTCAATTGATAATGTAGCTAATAGATTAGATTTGTTAAATGCCGATCAAATTAGACAATACGCAATCGATAACGATTTGAATTTGACTGATGGTGGTGCGGATACAGATTGGCAAAATGAAATTTACAGACAAGCCATTTCCCAATCATATAACTTAGCTGTTGCAGGTGGAAGCGAGAACGCAACTTACCGTGTATCATACACTCACACCGATTTTGAAGGAGTAGTTATTGGAACCGAAAAAATAAGAGACATAGGACGTATAAACCTTACACAAAATGCTTTTGATAATAAATTAACAATGACTGCAGGATTGTCCGGTACTATTGAACATAATCAATATCAAAGCTATGGAGGTAATGGTGGAGCTGATATACTTTATCAAGCCTTTCAACGAAATCCTACTTTGCCGGTTTATAATGATGATGGTAGTTATTATGAAATTGATGAGTTTGATTACAACAACCCTGTTGCAATAGCAAACGACATACAAAACGAAAGAGATGCTAAACGTTTCCTGGCAAATTTTAAAGCTGATTTTGAAGTTATTAGTGGTTTAACAATAGGTATCAATACTGCTTATATACGTAATGATTCAGAATCGTTTTATTTCCAGCCAAGTTATACAAAATCAACAACAACAAATGGCTATGCAAGAAGATCTTACGATAATTTCGAAAGTAAACTTTTAGAAGCAACTATTAAATATAATAATCTACTTAATAATATTCATAGTTTAAATTTTTTAGTTGGTTATTCATATCAGGAAGATATGGTTACAGGTTTTGCAGCACAAGGCCGTGAACCTTTATCCGATTATGTTTTATCACATAATCTCGGAGTACTTAATAATATAACTTTAGGAGATCTTTCATCTTATAAAGTTCCTAATTGGTTAATCTCATTCTTTGGCAGAGGTGTTTATAATTATGCTTCAAAATATTATCTTACAGCTACAATTCGTAGAGATGGTTCTTCAAAATTTGGAACTAACATTGAATGGGGTTGGTTTCCTTCTGCTTCTTTAGCATGGAATATTAAAAGGGAAAGTTTTTTAGATAATATAAATTTAATTAGCAATCTAAAACTTAGAGTGGGTTGGGGATTGTCGGGCAACCAGGAAATTGGAAATCATCTGGATGTCGATTTAATTGGTACCGGACGTACGGGTATTGACGAAAATGGAAATCCAACTGTAACATTTGTACAAATTAGAAATGCTAATCCTAATTTAAAATGGGAATCTAATGAAGAATGGAATATTGGATTAGATTTCGGCGTATTAAAAAGCAGGGTATCAGGATCCTTAGAATTCTATGACAAAAGAACTTACGACCTTATTGCTGAGTACGCGGTTCCTTATCCACCAAACAGGTATCCATCAATCTTTGCTAATGCAGGAGAAATTAAAAATAGAGGTTTTGAAGCAAACCTTCAGGCATTTATTATTGATAAATCTAATTTCGATTGGAAAGCAAATTTAGCTTTCTCTACAAATAACCCGGAAGTTGTTACATTGTCTAATGGAGAATATAATCTTGAATATATGGATGTGGGATATATTTCCGGACGTGGAATGGTAGGTGTTAATACTCAAAGACTCGCTCCCGGCATGCCGGTAGGTACTTTCTACGGTTGGGAATATGCAGGTTTATCAGAAGATGGTAAATTTTTGTTTACAACTGCAGCAGGAGGTGTAACCCGTGAACAAAGAGACGAAGATAAAAAAATTATAGGTAATGCTACACCGGATTTTGAAATCGGTTTTTCAAACTACTTTAAAATTTATAAAAATATTGATGCCAGTTTCTCACTAAGAGCTGTTATTGGTGGAGACGTATTAAATGTAACACGCCTTATTTTCGAAAATCCTAATGTGCTTCCTACTCAAAATGCGCTAGAAAGTTCTTTAGATTACGCCGGGGTTTTGGACGATTCTCCTAAATTTTCAGATTACTATTTAGAAGATGGCTCTTTTTTGCGTTTAGATAATTTAACAATTGGTTATACAATTAATACAACAAAAATTGATTGGTTAAAAAATCTGCGTATTTACTTTACTTCAAATAATTTATTAACAATTACCGGATATTCTGGCTTAGACCCCGAAATGGGATATGATGGATTGTCTTTTGGCCTTGACCAATATAATGTTTATCCAAAAGTACGCTCATTTATTTTCGGAATAAATTTAAAATTATAAACACATGAAAAGAATATTTATAAGTACTGCTATACTGCTCTTTTTATCAATATCATGTACTAATTTGGATGATGAAATATTTGATAATATACCCGCAGAGAAATATCCTGAAAATGATATTCAGGCAAAATTAATGGTGGTTCCTACTTATGGCGTACTACAATATATGCTTGATGATGGGAATACTAATGATGGAGGATGTTGGTGGTATGCCCAGGAGGTAACTTCTGATGAGATGACTGCACCAACAAGGAAAACAGACTGGGATGATGGAGGTAAATGGAGAGTTTTACACCAACATACATGGGATAATAACACACAGGCTGTTAATAGAATGTGGGCCTTGTTTTATAGAGGAGTTGTAGAAGCAAATGATGTAATTGAATATTTAATGCCCGGTGTCGATAATCCGGATGTTGCAGCAGCTATTGCACAAATGAAAACTATGCGTGCTTACTATTATTATTTACTAATAGATAATTACGGTGACGTACCTTATGTAACATCATTTGCTGATGCCCCTGATATGCCGGTGAAAGAAACAAGACTTAATATTTATAATTCGCTGATTGAAGACTTAGAAGAAAATCTTCCTTTAATACCAATAGCAGCAAGTAAAACTACCGTAGGTAAAGGAATGGCCTTTTCGCTTCTTGCAAAATTATATCTGAATGCAGAAGTTTATTCAGGTACCGCTCAATGGGCTAAAGCAGAAGCATATTGCGATAGTGTTATTAATTCAGGCTTATATTCATTAGAATCAGATGTTTTAGCTCCGTTTGTTACAGCTAATGAAAATTCATTAGAAAATATTTTCACAATACCTTATGATGAAGATAATTTTCAAAATTTTAATTTACACATGAGAACCTTACATTATACAAGCCAGCTAACTTTCGCAATGACTTTAAAACCATGGAATGGCTTTGCTGCTATGGAAGCTCATTATAACACCTATGATACTGTTAATGATAAAAGAATAAAGTATTTTTTAGTTGGACAACAATATGATATTAACGGAATAGAATTACATGACGATGGTGCCGGTGGCGAACTATTGATTTTTAATCCACATATTCCTGCACTTTTGATGGATGCTTCTTTTACAGATGTTGAAGTTAGAATGTCGGGTGCCAGAGTTGTAAAATTTGAAATTAAAAGAGGAGCATCAATTCATTTAAGTAATGATTTCCCGATTTTCAGATATGCTGATATTTTACTCATGAAAGCAGAAGCCATGATCAGGCAAGGAAAAGACGGCGATAGTTATGTTAATGAAATTAGAGAAAGAGCAGAGATTAGTAATTTAAGTGGTGTTAATTTAGATATGCTGCTTGAAGAACGCGGACGAGAAATGTTTTGGGAGGGTCACAGAAGACAGGATTTAATACGTTTCGGAGAATACAATAAAGCATGGTGGGAAAAAGATGCTACTTTGCCTGATAGAAATATTTTTCCTATACCTCAATGGGCTATTGATGCTAATCCAAATTTAGCAAATTAACTGCTTAAATAATTCAGGTTGAGTTTAATAATTAAACCTGTGACCTTAAAATACTTTAAATATGGCAATTACAACGAGCAACAATAATTTTTCAGCGCAAACCATTGAAAATAAGAAAATAAACTACAAACCGGCACTGGCATTACTTATTTCTTTATTTTTTATGTGGGGGTTTATTACCTGTCTTAACGACATCTTAATTCCGCATCTAAAAGCCTTGTTCAATATGAATTACACCATGACGATGTTAATTCAGTTTACCTTTTTTGGTGCCTATTTTGTTATGTCGTTGCCTGCCGGCCGGATAGTTGGTAAAATTGGCTACAAAAAGGGAATAATTTTAGGGCTTAGTATCACCGGTATAGGTGCCTTATTGTTTTTTCCGGCTTCTACTTTTATCAGTTACGGAATGTTTTTAGGGGGCTTTTTTGTTCTTGCTTCAGGAATTACTGTTTTGCAAGTTGCAGCAAACCCGTATGTTGTTGTTCTTGGCTCGCCTGAAACAGCTTCGAGCCGGTTAAATTTAACGCAAGCATTTAATTCGCTGGGAACTACTGTTGCCCCAATTTTTGGTTCTATGCTTATTCTTGCCAATAATGTTGAAAATATAACGGAAAAAGCGGCAACTGTTCAGTTACCCTATTTTGCCATAGCGGCAACACTTTTTTTGATTGCTGTAATTTTTGTTTTTGCAAAACTTCCAATAATAAAAGAGCAAAAAAAAGACAATATGTCGGGCAGTGCTTGGCAATACAGGCATCTTGTGCTTGGAGCAATTGCAATTTTCGTGTACGTTGGTGCCGAAGTTTCTATTGGAAGTTTTATGATAAATTTTTTTAGCCAGGATTATATTGCAAGCCTCAGCGAAACCGATGCCGCTAAATACGTAGCCCTTTACTGGGGTGGCGCAATGTTGGGGCGTTTTTTCGGTGCCGTTTCAATGTCTGATATCAATTCTAATAAGAAAAATATTTATACATTTTTAATTGCAATATTTTCATTTTTGCTTGCCTGGTATATAACTGCACAAATAAATTTAGCAGCAATATTTTTCATTTTTGTTATTCTAAACATTGTTGCAGTAAAAATTGGTAAAAATAAAGCAAACAAAACTCTTGCAGTTTTTGCAATTGCAGCCCTCGGTTTAGTAATACTTACAGTTTTATTAAAAGGCGAATTTGCAATGTGGACATTAGTTGCAGTAGGTTTATTTAATTCTATAATGTTTCCTACAATTTTTACTTTATCAATAAACGGGCTTGGCAAACATACAAGTCAAGGCTCGGGAATATTGGTTATGGCAATAGTTGGCGGTGCATTGATTCCGCTGATCATGGGCGGCTTAGCCGACACAATTGGCTTGCACTCATCATTTTTAATAACCATTGTTTGTTATGCTTACATTGTTTATTTCGGGCTTAAAGGATATAAAAATGTTAATCAATTAACAGATTAAAAAAATCATTTATAATGAAACTAAAATACTTCTATTTACTACTGTTGATTTTATTAACACTTGGCTTTGTGGGATGCTCTGAATATGAAAAATCATCAAATACAATAATTTCATCACCATCAAAAAATATTATTATTGAATTTCTGCTTAAGCAAGTCGGTACGCCATGTTATATGGTAAAACATGAAGGGAAAATTGCTATTGACACTTCGTCAATGGGTTTTGAATTTCAAAGCCAGGCTGCCATACTTAAAAACTTTGATGTTATTGGCAGCTATATAAAGTCGCATAACGAGACGTGGGAAATGCCATGGGGAGAACAAAGAGAAGTGTCCAATTGCTATAATGAACTTATCGTAAATCTTCGGGAATCAGTAACTCCAAATCGCATGATAAATATCTATTTTAGGGCATATAATGATGGTATAGCTTTTCGATACGAATTTCCAGAGCAGGAAGGAGTTGATGAAGTAATTATTACAGACGAAAACACTCAGTTTAAACTTACGGGAGATCATACTTGTTGGTGGATTCCAGGCGATTGGGATCTTTACGAGCACCTGTATAATACCACCAAATTTACAGGAATAAATGCTATCAGCAAACGAAATCACCCAAATTTGAATGCTACATATATTCCTGAAAATGCTGTAAATACCCCCGTTACCATGAAAACAGGTGATGGCTTGTATTTAAGTTTTCATGAAGCTAATTTGACAGATTATGCCGGAATGACACTTA
>JAUWQL010000161.1 GCA_030611105.1 Bacteroidales bacterium | reverse complement strand
ACTGATAATTTACCCTCATCTAGTAATTTTACTTTTCCTCGTTTAAATGATTCACTAAATGTCCTTCTTTGTCTTTTCATAATGCTTAATTTAGTACTTTTAAACTAAACTAAGTGTAAACCTATATCATGAAAGGACAGTTTACTACTTACTGCTACTGGATACTGCCAACTGCTTTCTTCTTATTCAGTACTCTCAGACTTTCAAGGGCTAATCTATAGCTATCTAATCCAAATCCGGAAATACTTCCGATACACTCAGGTGCTATTAAGGATTTATGACGATACTCTTCCCGTGCATAAACATTGGAAATATGCACTTCAACAACAGGTGATTTAATAGCTTTAATTGCATCTGCTATAGCTACGGATGTATGCGTATAACCTCCTGCATTTAATATAATTCCTTCATAACTAAAACCGGTTTCATGCAATTTATTAATTATTTCTCCCTCAACATTCGATTGGTAATAATCTATCTGAATATTTCCGTAATGTTCATGAAGCAATTTCAGATATTTTTCAAAAGTGATTTCTCCGTATATATCTTTTTCACGGGTTCCTAATAAATTTAAGTTTGGGCCATTAATTATTTGAATTTTCATATATTTATTTTTTTATCATTTACGCCTTATAAAAATTAAAGTTTAAATTGTTATAGCTTAAAATAATGAGTTTAAAAGTGTCGGGCTAAAGCCCTTTATTAATAAAATTTCCATAACCCCAGCTTTATCCCGATAACTATCGGGAGGGTTAGTTAGCACTCTATAAGGACTTTAGTCCAAAAAAACATTAAATTAAACTCCCTTATGCAAATTTAAGCATAAACATTAACTTTGAACGATGGTGGTTCTATTATTAACAATTATTTAATGAACTGGGAAAACAGTATAATACAATTTAGAAATTTTTTAAAGCTTGAAAAAGCTTTATCTGATAATTCTATTACTGCCTACGAAACTGATATCCGAAAATTTGTTACATATCTTGAAATAAAAGAATTGAGCATTTCTCCAATAAATGTAAAGTTACAGGATTTAAAAAACTTTATCGAATGGATCAATGAACTTGAGTTAAATGCCCGATCTCAAGCCAGGATAATTTCCGGATTAAAAGCATTTTTTAAATATTTGATTCTTGAAGATATTATTGAAACAGATCCGAGTAGTTTATTAGAGTCACCCAGGTTAGGCCGCAAATTACCAGAAGTGCTTTCTATTGAAGAAATTGATCGTATTATTGCTGCAATTGATTTAAGTAAACCTGAAGGACAACGAAATAAAGCAATTATTGAAACACTGTATAGTTGCGGACTTCGTGTATCGGAACTAATTAACTTAAAAATAACGAATCTGTATTTTAATGACGGTTTTATCCGGGTTGTTGGTAAGGGCGACAAGGAACGTCTTGTACCAATTGGGCAAAAAGCTATGAAAGAAATAAAATATTATTTTCAGGATCGCAATTTGCAACCAAACATCGATAAATCAAGTCAAAATATTGTTTTTTTAAATCGCAGGGGAAAACAAATAACCCGTGTTATGATTTTTACAATTATTAAAAACTTAGCCAAAAAAGCAGAAATTAAAAAGAATATTAGCCCACATACTTTTCGCCATTCATTTGCCTCTCATCTGATCGATGGAGGTGCTGATTTACGTGCCGTACAGGAAATGTTAGGCCATGAATCTATTATTACAACAGAAATTTATACACATCTTGACCGTGAATATTTGCGCGATGCCATAATCCGGTTCCATCCGAGAGCATAAAAAAATTTCAGGTTTCAGGTTTCAGGTTTTAAACTTAAAATTTGAAACTTAAATTGAATCACAAACGTTTGCAAAAAGTATTAAAAATAATTAATTACTGATTTATCCAATTTAATCTTAAAATAATTAATTTAAATCCTTCGATTTGGCAATTTTTGAATATATTTGTATCCTGCAAGATTTTTTATTAAAACAATCATATTCAATTATTTACAAATATAAAATATATAAACAATGTCAAACGTAAAAAGAGTTTACACTTTTGGAGATAAAAAAGCGGAAGGTAATACTACAATGAAAAACCTTCTTGGTGGAAAAGGCGCTAACCTTGCCGAGATGAATCTTCTCGGCGTACCTGTTCCTGCAGGATTTACTATTACAACTGAAGTTTGTACTGAATATAACCAAAAAGGCAAAGATGCAGTTGTTGAGCTTATGAAAACTGAAGTTGAAGCTGGTATTGCTACCACAGAAAAAACTATGAATGCTAAATTCGGTGCCAATAGCGAAGGTTTTCCTCTTTTATTATCGGTACGTTCCGGTGCTCGTGCTTCTATGCCCGGTATGATGAACACAGTTCTTAACCTCGGTATGAATGATGAAACTGTAAAAGTTATTGCTGAGAGATCAGGAAACGAGAAATTTGCTTACGATTCATATCGTCGTTTCATTCACATGTATGGTAACGTGGTAATGGGTGTTGAAGCTGAAAACGGTCAACATGATCCATTTGAACTTGTACTTGATAAAGTTAAAGAATCTAATGGTTATGCTTCTGATACTGAATTTACAGTAGAAGATTTAAAGTACATCGTTGCTGAATACAAAGCTGTAGTTAAAGCTAAAGCTGGTATAGATTTCCCAACAAATCCTTGGGATCAGTTATGGGGTTCTATTTGTGCAGTATTCGATTCATGGAATACTGAAAGAGCTATTCTTTACCGTCGTATGGAGCAAATTCCTGATGAGTGGGGAACGGCTGTAAACGTACAAGCAATGGTTTATGGTAATATGGGTGAAACTTCAGCAACCGGAGTTTGTTTCTCTCGAGATGCTGCTACGGGTGAAGATCAGTTCAATGGAGAGTATTTAATTAATGCTCAAGGTGAAGATGTTGTTTCTGGTGTTCGTACTCCTTTAGAGATCACTTTAGTTGGTTCAAAACGTTGGGCTGAGCGTAATGGTACTTCAGAAGAAGTTCGTGCTAAAGATTTTGCTTCATTAGAAGAAGCAATGCCTACATTGTATAATGAACTTAATGAAGTACAACAAAAATTAGAAGATCACTATACCGATATGCAGGATATGGAGTTCACTATCCAAGATGGTAAACTTTGGATGTTGCAAACTCGTAATGGTAAACGTACCGGTGGTGCTATGGTAAAAATGGCTATAGATATGTTAGACCAAGGTTTGATCGACGAAAAAACTGCTGTTTTACGTCAAGAGCCTAATAAATTAGATGAACTTCTTCACCCGGTATTTGATACTGCGGCTATTGCTTCTGCAAAAGTTCTTTCTAAAGGTCTTCCTGCTTCTCCGGGTGCTGCTACTGGTAAAATTGTTTTCTCTGCCGAAGATGCTGAAATTGAAGCTGAAAAAGGTGAGAAAGTAATTCTTGTACGTCGCGAAACTTCTCCTGAAGATTTAAAAGGGATGTATGCTGCAGTTGGTATTCTTACTGAGCGTGGTGGTATGACTTCTCATGCAGCTGTTGTAGCTCGTGGAATGGGGAAATGTTGCATCTCTTCTGCTGCTGGTTTATCTGTTTCACATGGTTTAATGACAATTAATGGTGTTGAATACAAAAAAGGAGACTTTATATCTCTTGATGGTTCAACTGGTGTTGTTTACGAAGGTAAAGTTGCTACAATCACTCCTACATTAGATGGTGATTTTGGTAGAATGATGGACATGGCAGAGAAAAACACTAAAATGTATGTAAGAACAAATGCTGATTCTCCTGCTGATGCCAAAACTGCTCGTGAGTTTGGTGCTAAAGGTATTGGTCTTTGTCGTACAGAGCACATGTTCTTCGAAGGTGATCGTATCTGGGCTATCCGCGAAATGATTCTTGCTGAAGATCTTGAAGGACGTGAAAAAGCTCTTGCTAAATTATTACCTATTCAACGCGAAGATTTCACTGGTATTTTAGAAGCTATGGACGGTTTCGGTGTTACTATCCGATTACTGGATCCTCCATTGCATGAGTTTACTCCTAACGATGCTGCGTCTCAAGCTGAAATGGCTGAAAAATTAGGTGTTTCTATTGATATTGTGAAAGCTAAAGTTGATTCTTTACATGAATTTAACCCAATGCTTGGTCATCGTGGATGTCGATTAGGAAACACTTACCCTGAAATTACCGAAATGCAAGCTCGTGCTATCATCGAAGCTACTTGCGATTTAAAAGCTAAAGGTCTTAATCCTAAGCCGGAAATTATGGTTCCTCTTATTGGTACTGTAGAAGAGTATATAATGCAGGAAAAAATTATCCATACCGTAGCTGAGAAAGTTTTTAAAGAAAAAGGAATTACTGTTGATTATATGGTAGGTACAATGATTGAGATTCCTCGTGCGTGTTTAACTGCTGACGAAATTGCTAAACACGCAGAATTCTTCTCATTCGGCACAAACGACTTAACACAGATGACTTTCGGATACTCACGTGATGATGCCGGTAAATTCTTACCAATTTACATTAATAAAGGTATCTTAAAAAACGATCCATTCCAGCAATTAGATCAAATTGGTGTTGGTCAATTAGTTGAAATGGCTATTCAAAAAGGTAGATCTGTTAACCCTGAGTTAAAAGTAGGTATCTGTGGTGAGCATGGTGGTGAGCCATCATCAGTTGAGTTCTGTCACAGAGCCGGTTTGGATTACGTTTCTTGTTCTCCTTTCCGTGTTCCTATCGCAAGACTTGCTGCTGCACAAGCTGCTTTGAGATAAAAAATAAATGTAAAATATTTTTAAAGCCATCATTTTGATGGCTTTTTTTTATACTCAAATATGTTCTAAAGAATGCTCTGTTAATAGCATTTTTTCTTAAATTTGAATTTTTCATTTTAATATACAATTACACTAAACATAACTATGGACACAAATCTGGAATCCTCTTTTAATAAATCTATAATTGACATTATTGAAGGGCACAATAATGTTCTTGTAAACCTTGACCGAAAGAAGTTAATAAAACACGTTCTGGATAACAGAGAAGCAATGGCTTCTAAAAATGGAGCATTAGCCACATGGACTGCTCCCGAATCAACCGGCAGAAGACCAAAAGATACATATATTGTAAAAAGAAGTACAAGTGAAGCCAATATTGACTGGTCATCGCCAAATAACATACCAATTAGGGAAGACGTATTTAATATGATATTTTCTGATGCTCTGGACTTTTTATTAAAAAAAGAAAATATTTATATTACCGATAGGGTAATTGGTGCTGATTCAAAATATGCATTGCCAGTTAGAACCATTACTGGTCAGGCATTAACTGCACTTTTTTCTGATAATATGTTCAGACCTGTTCCTAAGGATATTAAAAAAAGTGTTTTTGTTAATCGTGGATTCCAGCTAGTTACAGTTCCATTTGATAAACTTAATAGTATAAAGTACAAAAGCCTGTTAAGAGTTTTGCCTAATGGAGATACTTCAAACGTCGCTGTTATTATGGACTTTGATAGAAGGTTAGGTGTAATTGTAGGCTCTGCATATTTGGGTAGTGTTAAAAAACTAATGTTCACCGTAATGAATTATTATCTTCCGTTCGGAGGAGTATTACCTTTACACTGTTCAGCAAATGAAGACAAAAATGGAAATTCAGCATTATTATTGGGTTTATCGGGAACCGGAAAAACTACATTATCTGCGGATCCGGAAAGATCTCTTTTAGGTGATGATGAGCATGGCTGGAGCATTGACGGAATTGCAAATTTTGAAAACGGATGTTATGCTAAAATGCTTGGTATTAATCCTGACAGAGAACCTGAAATTTATGATGCTGTTATGCATAAAGATGATCCGTTAAACCATGGTGCAATAATTGAAAATGCCATGGTTTACCCAACTGGCGAATTTGATTTTAATGATAGCAGAATAACAGAAAACTCCCGAACATCTTATCCATTATCATTTTTGAGCAATATTAAAGAATCATCAGTATCCGGTCATCCGACAACAATTTTATTTTTAACTGCTGATGCTTATGGAGTTTTACCTCCTGTTTCAAAACTTGACCAAAATCAAGCTATGTTATGGTTTTTAATGGGATATACCAGCAAATTAGCCGGTACTGAAACCGGAATTACTGAACCACAAGCAACATTTTCAAGATTCTTTGGACAACCGTTTATGCCATTAAATCCCGAAATTTATTCAATAATGCTTGGTGAGAAAATGCAACAATACAATACTAAAGTTTATCTGGTTAACACAGGCTGGTTCGGAGGTGTTTACGGAGTTGGTAAAAGAATAGATCTTAAACTAACACGTGCTATGGTGAACGCAGCACTGAGTGGTGATCTGGAAAATGTTGAATATATTTATGATGAGATATTTCATTTGAATATTCCAAAAACATGCCCAGGTATCCCAAATAAAATTTTAAATCCGGTAAATATGTGGATTGAGAAAAAAGATTATGAATTAACAGCCACCAGATTAGCTAATAAATTCAGTGCTGCTTTTGATGAGGCATATGGAGACAAAAACATAAAAGAAAGTGTAAGAAAACAGTGCCCGGGAAAATAGTTCAAAGTTTAAAGTTTAAAGTTCCAAGTTTTGAGTTTTGAGTTTTGAGTTTTACTGGAAAATAAACATATAAACCAAGAGAATAAGTCTAGGTATATCATTCACAACGATTCAACATATAATTTGATGTATAAAAAAATATTTGTTATTTTGCATGTCTTTAAAAATTTAGATATATGCATATTGTAGTAAATATTATTATTATAATCGCAGCTTACTTTTTAGGTGCGATTCCCACTTCAGTGTGGATTGGCCGATCATTTTATAAGATTGATCTCCGTGATTTTGGAAGTGGAAATGCCGGCGCTACAAATACATTTAGAGTATTAGGAGCAAGAGCGGGAATAGTCGTTTTTGCAGTTGATATTTTAAAAGGTTTTCTTGCTGTAAATTTAATTCACTTTACTCGCTATTATATCCCACATAGTGGTGATTATATAAATATTCAGTTATTGCTTGGTATAGCTGCAATGATAGGTCACATTTTTCCGGTTTATGTTGGCTTTAGAGGAGGAAAAGGTGTTGCTACTTTATTTGGCGTAATTTGTGCCATTAGCTTCTATCCTACTCTAATAATGGGCGGAGTCTTCTTTACCACACTTGTTATTACCAGATATGTTTCTTTAAGTTCTATGATATCAGGTTTTTCTTTCCCTTTTTTAATCATCGTTATTTTTAAAGAAACAACACCTACTTTAGTTATTTTTTCATTAATTATGGCAGTCTTAATGCTATTTACACATCAAAAAAATATTGAAAGATTACTCCGTAAAGAAGAAAAGAAAGCCAATTTGCCAAAACTTAAAAAGAAAAACAGACAAAAAAAAGAACCTGCCCGTCCGGCAGGCGGGGAAGAATAGTCAGCTTATTTTGAAATAATATGAACATCCCTTTGTGGGAACGGAATTTGAACATTATTTTCCCTGAATTTTCTATCAATCTCAAAACGCAAATCACTTTTAATGTTTTCTACATAGAAAGATTCATCAGTCCAAAAAAATACCTGAAATTCTAATGAAGACTCTCCAAAATCATTAAATCGCACAAAAGGATCGGGTCTTTTTGATATTTTTTTATGATTTATTGCACAATCATGTAGCAATTTTTCTACCAGTCTGACGTCTGATCCATAAGCAACACCAACATTTACCAAAAACCGGGTTAATTTTTCTATATGGCTTCAGTTTATTACTTCTCTTGTTATAAATTTAGAATTAGGTATTATATGAATAATGTTATCTCTTGTTTCTACTTTAGTTGTTCGAAAACCAATTTCTTTAACTTTTCCAATTGCTTCTTCTACTTCAACAACATCGTTTATTTTCATGTTTCTTTCAAAAAGCAAGATTAATCCAGAAACTATATCTCTAAATATTTCCTGCAATCCTAAACCTAATCCAACCAATAATGCAGCAGAACCAGCTAGAATGAATGTTACTTTAAGACCAATTGTCTGTAGCACGAGAAGAATAGCTGTTATCCAAAGAAAATATTTTATTAATCGGTAAATCGTATAACTTTTCCCAATATCAATATTTGGTTTAGGGTATATCTTTTTCTTAAAAATACGATGTAAAACCCAAATAATAATTTCTGTTATAATAAGAATAAGAGCAACCATTAATAGGTTGTAAACTGTAATGTGTAGATTGTTTGTTTCTATTAACGAATAATTCAGAATCTCCTTTATACTCATACTCTAATTAAATATTTTAGGTTCTACTGTTATACTTCAACTACGCTCAATATAAATTTTAGTGGAAATGATTAAATGCGTAAATGATTAAGTGTTATTTTCTATACGATGAATTTTTTCCCGATAGCTATCGGGATTTGTCATTCAATCATTTTATCATTAC
>JAUWQL010000208.1 GCA_030611105.1 Bacteroidales bacterium | reverse complement strand
CACAGTGGGGAGCTCATTCAGCACAGTGGGGAGTTCATTTGACACAGTGGGGAGTTCATTCAGCACAGTGGGGACATCATTTGACACAGTGGGGACAACGTTTTGTATAGTTTACAGGATAGTGTCTAATATTCTAAAGCTTCTTCCTTATTATCTAAAACTCTGAATATGCCTTCTGCCAGCGCTTCCATTTCATTTTCACCTGGTCGTACGTGATATTCTGTAAGCGTTCCAACGTATTCTTCCAGGTCATCATTGAATTTTTTGTTATATGCAATTCCCCCGGTTATAATAATAGCCTGGGCTTTTCCTTTTGAAGCAGCAAAATATGCTCCTATTTCTTTCGCAACCTGATATACAAAAGCATCATATATTAATTGAGCCTTTTTATCTCCATTATTCACCATTTTTAGTACTTCTCTCAGATCTTCTGTTCCCAAATATGCTTTTAATCCACTGTTTTGCGAAAAAAGTTTTATAACTTCATCTTCAGGCTTGCTGTAGCATAATTTCATTACCGCGCGTAAAGGTAAAGAACCTGCTCTGTTAGGTGAAAATGGTCCCATCCCTAATAATCCGTCATTTACATCTGTTATTTTTCCTCCTGTTACTAATGAGATTGATATTCCACCACCCATATGGGCAATTATATAGCATGATTTATCAAATGGGATTCCTTGTTGTAAAGCGATCTTTCGGGCAGTTATTTTAATGTTTAATGTATGTGCTCTTCCATTACGTATTATATCCGGAACTCCTGATATTTCAGCTACCGGACTAATACTACTTGTTGAAACAGGATCAACCGTATAACTATCCGGTAAACCAAATTCATCTTTTAATCGATTTGCCAGTAAACTACCAAGGTTTGATGCGTGTTCTCCATAATGCCCTGATTTAGCATCATCTAAAAATGCTTGATTTATACGATATGTCCCACCTTTAATAGGCTTAACGATTCCACCTCTGCCAACTACACCGATCACTTTTAACTCTGATTTTGAAAGATATTCGTCAATAAATGGTTTAATATGGGCGCAACGATATTCCAATTGGTCTGCAATCCTTTCAAATGGTTCTAATTCTTTTTGAGGATGACCAATGGATTGTGAGATTAATTCCCCTTGTCTGGTGTAAAAAGCAACTTTAGTTGATGTTGAACCGGAGTTTATTACAAGGACTACTTCATTTATCACGAGAATATATTTTAAATTAAATATTTGACTGTTGGTTTGTTTTATGAATACTAATTAAACTTTGTGGTATTTGTTGCCTCACGTATAAATAATTCTTAATGGTGTTCGGCGAACCCTCATCCACATCATTTTTAACTAATTATTTTTTTATTTCATGCCCTTTTGTTTTTGTACCTCATTATTAGATTTTCTTAAGGATGAGGGTTTCATACTTAAATATTTTGGCGGCAATATACATAATTATTATAAATAGTAATACTAGGTGTTCATAGTTTGTTTATAGATAATGTTTATTATCATAATAAAAGTTTGATTTTTAATAATGTAGTACTTTCCGGATTGCAAAAGAAATTTATTCTTAAATAAACTTCATACTAACCTCTTTCAGGAATTTTTCTTCGAGGGTTTCTGCTATTCGACGAACAACGGTTCTTCGTATTTCCAGTTCAACGGGTAGATTGGGGTCTTGATGAGCAATATTAACACGAGTTCCGATTATAAAATGTATTTCGTCACTTTCTTTAATCAGTTTTACAATCTGATCTGCGGGGCCTTTACCAAGCATGTAATTGTTATTATAGATTTTTAAAATTTCTGATACTTTGCTAAGGGTTAAAATACCTTCTGTTACCAGGTCAATTCCCGGCATATAAGCAATAGGAGGTAAGTCAGGGTCGTGAAACTCAAAGCTGTCTTCAATTTCAAGATTAAGTTCACGAGCAATTATATCGCCTGTGGTTGCACCACACAGAATTTTTTTACCTTCGAATTTTTTGACTACATCGGCAAGTTGTTTGTCTCTTTCTTCTTCGTAAGGAGGGCCTGTGCATATCAATAATTTACGTGGTTCACGAAAATATATAGCTGAACAACTTGCATCATCTTTAGCTTTGTAGCCATCATTCTGGTATGCCATATTTACAACTTTTCCTGCCAGTTTATTAGCCGAAATTTGCGGATCGTTATTTATTAATCTTTTTGTGAAGTCTTCCAGCTTATCGTGTCCCCAGCCGAAAGGATATTTTTCGCTTCCCATACCGGATTGGGTAATACCATCGCTACAAAAAATAATACGATCTTCTTTTTGAGCATAAAAGGTACAGTTTTTTAAAACTTTTCCTGCGTTCTTCTCACTATCCAAAATGACACATTGCCAGCCCGGATTAAAAATCTGATTTTTTCTAATGATAATAGTTTCAGGATTATCATATTCCAGTATAGTTGTTTTTCCATCTGATTCTATATCAATAGTGGTAAAAGTAGAATAGCTGATATGTCTTTTGCTGCAAACTGGTAATGTATTCATTATTATATCAGCAATACGATTAACATCCTTATGTTCTTTAGTAAAATTAAGTGCCATTGTCGATGTTAATGTAGCAAGCATATTTGCTTTAACACCATGACCCATACCGTCAGAAAGGACAATTATTGTACGTTCATCTGATTTTATTCTCTCGGAAAGAAAAACGTCACCACAGATTCTTTCACCTTCGTGATTTTTTTGAATACAATCGACTTCTATATAGAATTTAGAGTTCAAAATTTATTTTTTAGTTTATGTTGAGACGCAATGCATTGCGTCTTTACTAATAAACTGGTTACTATTTTTTCTTTTCCAGCTTATATAATTCTATAATTGAATTTAACATTTGCTCGGTTTCTGAGGCGCCTTCTCCTAATAAAAACCCAATTTTTTGAACCATTGCCAGGTTTTTATCAATTACGTCGGTAACTCTTTTTAAAACTTCTTCCTTACGAACTTCAGGGGAATACATATCTCTGAAAACAGCTCCGACAATTTTGTTTTTTCGGATTATAAAAACAGAAAGGTTAAGCAAATTATCGTCAATATGAATATCTCTGTTTAAAATATTTTCTCCTGTGGAAAACACATGTGTAAATAAATTGTAAATATTGAATGGGAGTAATGTTTTAAGATCAGCACCAACCAAACCCGGAATTACTTCATCAATTATTTTAGCTTCTTCGCCCAGCGTTTCAATAAAACTATTGTTTGAATGTACTATTTTTAGATTTTTATCGATGATAACGATTCCCGAAGGAAGTTTTTGAAGCATACTACTAATTGTATCTGAAGCTTCTTTGGCAGTTTCTTTTTCCTTTTGAGCTACTTTTTCCGATTCTTGCAAGGCATTTTGTGTTTGTGCCAGTTTCTCGTTTGTTGATTTGAGTGCTTTAATATAATCATGTCTGTTTCGTAAAGAGAATGTTAAGCACATATCAACTTTTGCTAATCCTTTAGCAACAGCAATTGCAAAATCACGACAAGTATTGTAACCACAGGCATTACATTCCAGGTCGGAGTTTTTTCCTTCTTTCCCAATAGCTTTTAATATTTCATTAATTTTTTCTTCTGATGGTTTTTCAATTCTTTGATCATCATTTTTGAATGTCCTTGAATAATCCAGATCCCAAAATTTATCAACTTCTTTTTGCCATTTGTCTTTATCAAATTTCTTAAGTCGTTTATTAGCATAGTCTGTAACCCTGGTTCGTCTGTTGAATTTTTCTCCATTGTTTGATGTGCCAGGGCCCATTAAACAACCATCACAATAATATAAATTAAAATGTTTTTTTATTGTTTCAATTTCTTTATGGAACTGCATTGTAGCATTAAGCATATTCATTTTCCCTTCGGCAGTAATAACATTGCCACTTAAAAGATCTTCGTTAATTCCGGCGGCTTGCAACAAACCATTGGCAATTGGAAATAAAGAGCCTTTATATCCAATCGGGGAATCAAACTCAGAAAACTCAAGCTTACTTTCTTTTATCTTAAATTCCTTAAACAATTCACGTAATTCTCGGAATGTTAAAACTGAATCTATCTTTCCATCTCCTTCGAATAAAGTTGCTTCGTCTTTACTATTAATACACGGACCTATATAAATCACTTTAATGTTTTTACCATAAAGATGACGAGCTATTTTCGCTGTGGCAGTCATTGGTGATACTAATGGAGCAAGATTATCCAATAATTCCGGTTGAAACTTTTCGATATGAGAAACAACAACAGGACAAGTTGTCGAAATGTAATACTTTCCTTTAAAATCACGAAATAATTCGGCGTATTTAAGTGCAATAATATCAACACCAAACGAAACTTCGTTCACATAATCAAAGCCTAATTGCTTAATCATCTGAACAAATTTCCTGTAATCTGTTATATCATGAAATTCACCCGAAATACTGGGAGCAACAATGGCAACCTTTTTTTCTTTAGATTTTAATATTTCTTTGGTATCAGATTTTGAATCGCGATAAACAATTGCATCTTCCGGACAAACAGAGGTGCAGCTTCCACATCCAA
>JAUWQL010000193.1 GCA_030611105.1 Bacteroidales bacterium | reverse complement strand
TTCCGTTACATAAACTCTTGTGCTATCTCTTGTAACATACAAATAATCATTTGATATTCCTTTTGACGGGCTTCTCCCACTTACTGCAAAACCTCCAACTTTTCCTTTAGCTGTAGGATCGATAAAAATTTTAACTCCATCAGGGTAAACAGCAAATACAGTATCGTTATTTGCATTTATTACCTGGAATAAAGCATCAGTTCCTGCAGTATTGGCTTTTACTTCAAGCGTACTAACGGGAGATGATGAACCAATACCAACATTTCCACCATTATAATACATTGTGTTTCCCTGAATTACCCAATTGCTGCTATCGTAAGGTAAAATAACCTCATTACCATTGCTAATAATTAAGGTATCGCCAACTAAAGTCAATTCCTGCTCGTCGGTATTAGTACCTGTAAATGGTGCTAAATTAATCTCTGTAGGAGATGGATGATTGGTTATTGTAAGTACATCATCATCGGTTAAATTCAAATCCTGAATTTCGTTTTCCGGATCGGCATCTGCATCATTTTTATTTTCTACATCCACGGCATATAATGCATAAGGAACTGAAAATAATTGAAAAGTTCCCATATCGGCAAGGCCACTTCCTGCATCAATTTCAATTTTAATAAACTTAGCATCAAGGCCCCAGTCAATTGTTGTAAAATCGCCTAAATCGGAAGTACCATTACCAATTAATAAATTAATTATACCTGTACTACCCGATGTTATCGAGTGTGTTTCGGTGTAAATAACAGTACCATCTATTGTAGATTCAATAATGGATAGTTTAACACTAATGGATTGATCTGTTATTAATTCACCATCAGCATCCCTGACTACAGCCTGGTAGTTAAAATTTTCCTGAGTTTGTGAAAAGATATCTAATGATATCAAACTCAGAATAAGCAAAAATAAAAACGCTATCTTTCTCATAATTCAGATTTTAGTAAAAAATAAAAAGAAAGATAACGTTTTATATATTAAGAATCAAGTTAAATTATTAAACGCCTCGAATTTAAGAATTACCGTAATTTAGAAACAGTTAAACTAAACCACTTTGGAAATTGAGGGCTTCGCTCGGAGCGAAGCCCTCAATAAAAAACATTACTATTTTGCCATTAGAAGTTCTTCTAGTTTGCTAAGGCGATTCTTTAAGTCTTCATTTTCAGATTTTAATTCATCAATTTGCTTTTCTTGTTCCTGTAAAGCCTTTAACATTAGAGTTACAAGCTTGCTGTATGAAACCACTTCAACCTCTCCTTCTTTATTGTAACTAACAAACAAGGGATTTACTTCTTCTACCTCTTCGGCAATTAATCCGTATTGTTTTGTTTCTGTATTATCGTTCTTATAGATAAAGTTTACAGGACGCAATTGATAAAGCCAGTTTATATCTTCCATGGTATTGATATCCTTTTTATACCGGCGGGAAGAAGTTAAACGACCAATTTTTCCTGTATCATCAATGAGTAAATCCCCATATGCAGCTCCCACTGCATCCCAATACACATCAGGTAAATATACTTCTCCTTCTTTAGTAACCATAACAGCATTATGCCTGGTAGGATCACTGTTTCTATTCCCAATAACAAATAAGGGATCTTCACCTACCCAGAAAGTCAGAGATGATGTTATTATGGCATCATTATACCTTCCTATAACAAATGAGTTATATGCTCTTGCTGTTATTTGATTACCCATGGCTGTGGAATATTGTTCACTTGCTCCTGTTTTGTGCGCGACTACGACGCTCTAAAATGCAACCATTGATTATCAGCAGCTTAAGGTTTAAATATTTGGAATTTGGGTCATGCGGAGCTATTTTCAGGGTATGTTTGTTAGAAAAAATAGAAATCGTAGTGGATCGGTCAGTATACAAATTACCCAAAAGGTTAATGGCTCAAATAAGGTGATTAAAACAATAGGAGTTGCAAAAACTAAACGTGAGGAAGAGTTACTTTTACTTTTGGCAAATACAGAGATAGAGAGGCTTCAAGGTCAACAATCATTATTTGCTGAGCATGATGATTTAGTCGTCGATAATTTTGTAAACAGTATTGCAAATGACCATTTACAGATAATAGGTACACATTTAATTCTTGGGAAAATCTACGATAAAATAGGATTTCCGAGTGGTGGGTCATGCAACTATTTTCAGAATCTGGTTCTATGCCGTTTGGTATATCCAGGCAGTAAATTAAAGACCGTTACTTATTTTAAACAGCGTCTAAATATGGATGTTAGTGTTTACTCTGTTTATCGCTTTTTAGATGAACTAAATGCTGAGTTAAAGTCAACTATCGAGCAAATATCGTTTGAGTATACAAAGAAGTTATTAAAAGGAAAAATAGGTGTTGTATTTTATGATATGACCACTTTGTATTTTGAAGCTTCAGAAGAAGATGATTATCGTATCCCCGGATTCTCCAAAGATGGCAAACACCAGCAACCACAAATAATGATAGGGCTGTTGGTCAGTAGTTATGGCTATCCCATCGGTTACCAAATATTTGAAGGTAACACATCGGAAACCAAAACATTAATACCTGTACTTGAAGTTTTTCAAAAGAAGTTTGGAATAGACAACCCAATAATAGTAGCAGATGCTGCCTTGTTATCGCAAAAGAATATTGATGCTTTACGTGAGAACAAGTATGAATATATACTTGGTGGAAGGATTAAAAATGAAACAAAACAAATAAAAGCAAAAATCATTGCGCTTGACGTCAAGGAAGGAAAACCAAAAGAACTAAAAAATAAGAATGGCAGATTGATTGTTAGTTTTTCATCGAAAAGGGCATACAATGACAAAAAGAATAAGGAGAAAGGCTTAAAACGTTTAGAAAAAAAGGTAAAAAGTGGCAAGCTATCCAAAGACCAGATAAACAACAGGGGCTACAATAAATACTTAAAATTATCCGGCGAGATAAATGTTACAATCGATTATAAAAAATATAAAGCAGACAGTGTTTGGGATGGATTAAAAGGGTATGTCACAAACACAAGTTTGTCAAGAAACAAGGTTATTGAAAATTATAGCCAATTATGGCAGGTTGAAAAAGCCTTCCGTATATCAAAAACAGATTTAAGGATACGTCCAATTTATCATCGATTAAAAAACAGGATAGAAGCACATATTTGCATTTGTTTCTCAGCCTATGCTGTTTACAAAGAATTGGAACGGCTATTAAAGAAAGACAGTATAGAACTGTCACCGGAAAAAGCTATAGATGAAATAAAAGAAATCAGGCAGCTTCAGTATATTCTACCCAGATCAAGACAAGTTAAAATCAAGATATTGCAGCCCACCGAGGAGCAATCACAACTCCTTGAAATGGAAATATAAAAGTAGGTCATGCATTGCACAAAACAGGAGTATCCATTGATTTTAGCACTGTATAGCGTTACTAACGACACCTCTACAAGGGTTCATTCTCATCTCATTCAGCTTCTTTGCTCCCACCATTACATATTCTCATCATACAAACGAACATGTATTTAACCTTGACGCTCAATACCAACTCGTGAAAAGCAAGCACCTCAAGGCGGTTTGATTGATTTGCCTGAACACTCCAACCGAAAGACCATCTGTCATAAAATTGACGGTATGACACATCCTTTCATCTCAAACACAGTTATGTTACTCTATTTCAAAGAACTTAATCTTTATTTTAGTATCCTTGAGTAACGCAGGACACACTACGATAAGTCAACTTTTTACATATTATTTACACAAAAACAGTTTTAATTAGAACAATTTTAAATATTGACCGTTAAAAGAAAATATGTACGATTTTTGAATGAAAATCATAAATTTATATGATATTGTTTTATTTAGTAACTTTGAAATAAATTCATATTGTAAGAAAACTCTGAAATCTAAAAATGAAAAACATTACTATTTTTACGCTACTTATTTTTTCTGTTGAGTTTTTATTTGGACAATTACCAGGCGAAAAGAAATGGAAAGAAAACATTTCTAAAAACCATGTTCAAACCCAGGTTCAATGGAATCATAAATATGAAAAAGGAAAACCCAAAAGAAACGGTTATAAAAATTACACCAAGAAATTTGATCTTAATGGTAATGTAATTGAGGAAATATATTATCAATCAGGAAGTGTAGATCAGAAGTTAAGTTATAAATATGATGATAACGAAAATAAAGTTGAATATGTAAATTATAAAGGTGATGAAGCTGAAGTAATGTTTAAACAAAATATTACTTACGATAATTCAACACGAAAGATAAGAGAAGAAAGATATAACGGAACCGATTATCAAATTATTAAATACAATTATAAAAATAACAAACTTGCCGAAATAATTAGATCTGACATATACGGGAATGTTGAACATAAAAGAATCTTTATCTATAAAGGAAATGTTTGCACCATTTCTATTTTTGATGAAAAATCAAATAGGATTGGGAAAATAATCAATAAGTATGATAATAATAATGACAATATAATAGAAAGTGTTGAATACGACCTTTACGATAAAGTTAAGGTACAATATTTATATAAATTTGATGGTAATCTGGTTAAAGAAAAAACCAAATACGTGCTCGGAAACTTCAGATATAAAAAAGAGTATAAGTACAACAGTAAAGGAAAATTAATTAAAGTTATAAAAGAAGAACCTAAAGGAAACATATTTGTAAATAATCTATATAAATATGATTCAAAAGACAATTTAATTGAAGAAGAATGGTACGATGACCATCCGACAGAAAACTCCAAGAAAACTTATTTTTACAATGAAAAGAGTGTTTTAGAGAAGGTTGAAGTTTATTATGCCCTTTATCGATATCGAATTCAGTACAAATACAAATATACTTACTATTAAGGTTTGTTTGATAAGTAACAGTTTACCACTCTGTTGACACTTGTACTTTACAGTTCACACTTGGCAGGTGGCAGTTATTTGGCAATTATGGGCAAGGTGAAGAAACGAGATAAAATATGGAAACAGTAATATATCAAAATGGACTTAGATACTCTAAAAAGGAGTATAAATTGGAAGTTGAATTTGAAAAATTAGTTGTCGATAATTCTAAGACATTTTTTGGAGAGAAAACAATTTTTGTTGACGCAAAAAAGAAGATTGATAATAATTCGCTTGGCGGAGTTATTCCAGACGGTTTCTTATTTGACTTTTCTGATAAAAAGAACCCTGAGTTTTATTTAGTTGAAGTTGAATTAGCAAAACACAGTTTTTTTGGGCACATATTTCCACAAATCACTAAGTTTTTTGCATTTTTTAAAAATCCATCAAGTCAAGGAAAATTAATTGAGAAATTATATTCAATATTTGACAATGATGATGAATTACGTCAAGAATTGAAAACTAAAATAGGGAAGAAAGAAATTTTTAAGTTTTTAAAAGACACCATTGAAAATAGCCAAAATATTTTATTAATAATTGACGGCGAGAAGAAAGAATTACCCGAAATTACTGAAACATATACTGATACTTGGGGAAAAATGGTGAAAGTTGCCATTTTGAAAGAATACAAAACAAATGGTAGTAATGAAAACTCTATTTTTTCTTTATCACCAGACTTTGAAAATATTGAGAACATTGACATTGTTTCTGAAAATCAAGATGAACAAAAAGAAAAATCTGCTTATTCGGAGCAATTTCACATAGAAGATATTAAGGAAGATACTTTAGCAACTTATAATGAATTAAAAGAAAAATTATTAGAAAAAATACCCTCGTTGAATTTTAACTCTCAAAGGTATTACATATCACTTCGTAAGAAAAGAAACTTTGCATTTTTAAAAATCCGAAAAAAGAAGATTGGAATTACAGCAATGCTAAAAGAAGAAAAAATTCGAGAGAAAATTAAAAAACACGAAGTAACTACACTTACTGAAAGTGTTCAAAAATTCTATAATGGACCTTGTGCAAGAATTGAAATTATTGACAATAAAAACTTAGATGAAATAATAGATTTATTAATCGAAATTCAGAAATGATAAGAAACCCAGCCCATAACAATGTATGAAAATAATAGCCGAGGCAGTAGTATATTCAAGGGTTGCAGCCCGCTGTCAACTTTCTTGTAACTTGACAGGAATGATGTCCGCAGT
>JAUWQL010000197.1 GCA_030611105.1 Bacteroidales bacterium | reverse complement strand
TGAACTTACCATTCCATAAAAATGATCGACATGATATAGTGTAAAATCATCAAAAAGTATAAGGTTCTGATCCATTGATCCTCCTCTAATTATTAGATCTGCCGATGATTCGTTTGTGCTTTTTATGCCAGGCATCATTTGCACTAATTTAAAAATATCGCTTTCACCTGAATTAGGTAATTTATATATATCCAGAGTATTTAGAGTTGTTAAACCAGTTTGATTATCGGCTTGCAAAGTATTTTCAGCTTTAGCATGAATAACAACTTCTTCGATTTTAAGACTTTGAGATGATAAATAAAATACTTTAAATTCCTTTTCATTAAATGATTTTAGATTATAAACCGCCGGATTATATCCTACATAACTTATTATAATACTTAAGGTATCTAGCTCTAAATCAAGAATTGAAAAATATCCATCCTGGTTCGAAACACAAAAAATATCTTTATCGGCACTTACAATATGAGCAAATGGAAGTGTCTCTCCGGTTTCTTTATCTTTAATAACTCCAAATAAGTTGAATTTTTCTTTAGATTTATCTTTATCGGCAGGAATTATAATATAAACAGAATTAACTAGCTTAAAAGTAAATCCATTGGATATTAAAAGCTTTTTCAATTCCTTTTCCGAATCCGAGAAATTGATTTTTTGATTAATGATTACTTTTTGTACAAGCTCATTGTCATACGCAAATTTATATCCAAATTCTTGAGAAAAATATGATAAAACAGAATCAAGGCTGGTATTAAAATTTAAATTTTGATGCTGAGCAAATGAACTTTTTTTGCTAACGACGAGTATTACAATAAGAATAATTAAAGCAAATCTAACGATTCGACACAAACTATTTTTCAATAATAACTGTTTTATCATTAGTAATTCTATAGTTTAATTGCATTGATAAACAAACCACATCCAAAGCATTTTCAATACTATCTTTTTCAAAATGCCCTGTAAATTTTCGTTCGTGTATATTATTAATTATTACAATTTCAACGTCAAACACCCTACTTAATTCATCAAAAACAAATTCCAGACTTTTTTTATCGAACGAAAATACATCATTTCTCCAATCTTTATTATTGATGTGATCAAAATTAAATTGGTTGCTTTTATTATTTTTCACTTCTATGCTTAAAGCTTTCCCTTTTGTTAAAACGATTTCATTTCCCTTATTCTTTACTTGTACTTTCCCCGAAAAACACTTGGTTTCAAATAATTTCTCTCTTGAATACGTGTTAAATTCTGTACCTAACACCTGTACTTGAGCTATTGGAGTGGTAACAATAAATTTATTTCCTGTTGTAACTTTAAAATATGCTTCACCATCCAATTTTACTTTTCTTTTAAAATTCCAGGTTAGCTTTGAGTATGATAAATGTGAATCGCTGTTAATTAAAACAATAGAGTTATCAGGCAAAATAATTTCTTGTTTTGCTCCATTTTCAACATAGATATTTTGATATGATTTATCTGCAACAAATAATGTAATAGCTATAAATATTAGTAAAGAAGCTGCCGCGTAATAGAATTTTCTATTCAAAGTAATGATCTTTGAGGTCTTAAGTTCTGATTTACTCTCAATTTTAGAAATCATTTCATCCCAAACCTCATCCTTTGTTTTTTTAAAAGGTGGTTTATATGATGAAATTATTTTATCGGTATTTTTATCCTGATTGCTCATTCCAAATCAAATTTAAACTTTAAAATCGATTAAGTTATTTAAAATTTCTAATGCTTTTTTCATTCTTTTTTCAACAGCCTTGACACTTAATTGTAATCTCTCAGCAATTTCCTTATAAGTTAGCTTATCAATTCTGCTCATTAAAAATACAATCCTGCTTTTTTCAGGAATTTTTGCTAAAGCACTTTGAAGTATTTTATCGAACTCCTTAAATTCCATTAAAAACTCGGGCGATTCAGCCATAGAATCAGTTAAGCTTGATGTAAACTTAAACTCAACCTTTTTACGATTATAATTATTTTTAAACAAGTTACCTGCAATGGTATATAAATAAGACCTTACTGTATCCTGTTTTATTTTATCAATATTTTCCCAAAGTTTTAAAAATACTTCCTGTGAAAGATCTTCAGATAATTCAATATCAGAAGATTTATAATACAAGTAAGCCCTGATATCATCGAAGTACTTATCAAAATATTCTTTAAAAATCTTTATGTGATTTTGATCTGAATTTAAAATCTTATTCAATTCAAATGAATTTTAATTAAAAAACGAAATTAATCATTTTTAGACAACAAAAATTGTTCCTGAAAAATAAATTATCCGAAATATGGCTATCTTTAAACAAAAAAAATTAAACCATGAAAAAACTAATATCTGTATTATTAGGAGTTATTGTATTTTTTGCTTGTACTACAAGCCAACCAGAACAAACAAAACATGCATCTGAAGAGATTGCTGAAATTAATGTGGTAAATAACGGAAATGTTGTTTTTAATGATTTCTTTAAAAACAAAACCATGCGACTTGATTATTTCCATACAGGAAATTCAGAAACCGAACATTTCGCTGTAGACAAAATTATATCTGACAGAGAATGGTACGGAAGTACAAAAACCCTGATCGATGAATTAGAGTTGGGACTTTATTTTTATGAAGTAATCGATCAGGAAACCAAAACTTTACTTTATTCACGTGGCTATGCAAGTATTTTTGGCGAATGGCAATGGACCCCAGAAGCAAAAAAAGAATGGGCAACTTTCCACGAATCAATCCGTTTTCCGTGGCCTTTAAATCCTGTAACTATAATTTTGAAAAAACGTGACAATCAGAATAAATTCAAAACTATTTGGATTACGGATGTTGATCCTGCATCACGACAGGTAAATCCTGCTGATATTGCACATACTGAAAAAGTGGACATTATTCATGAAAGTGGTGCTCCACAAGAAAAATTGGATATAGTTATTTTAGGCGATGGCTATTCAACTGAAGAAATGGACAAATTTATTGCTGATGCCAATCGACTGGGAAATGTATTGCTAAATGCCGAACCTTTTAATACCCGTAGAAATGATATTAATATCTGGGCTGTAGAAACACCTTCGCAGGAATCAGGAGTTTTGAAACCGCATCCCGGAGTTTTTAAACGCACTGCTTTATCGGCACATTATAGTAGTTTCGATTCGGAACGGTATGTTTTAGCTTATGATAACAAAACAATACGCAATATTGCATCAGCTGTTCCATATGAATTTATGGTTATTCTTGTAAATGAAAAAACTTATGGTGGTGGTGGAATATATAAGCTTTATACTACTGTTGCAGTTGATAATAAATTTTCCGATTACCTGATGATTCACGAAATGGGACATCATATGGCAGGATTAGCCGATGAGTATTATAGCTCATCAACAGCTTATGAAGCTCCATCAATTGAAATTGAACCCTGGGAAACTAATATTACAGCGCTTTTAGATAAGGATAATTTAAAGTGGAAAGATTTAGTTGAAGATGACACTCCTGTTCCAACACCCTGGAACAAAGAAGAATTTGACGCTTATGCTTACGATGTTCAAAAAGAAAGAAAAAAATTAAGAGCTGCAAAAGTAGAGGAATCTGTTATGGAAGAATTATTTATGCGTGCGCATAATAAACAAGATGAGTTTTTTGCAGCAGAAGAATATAAAGATAAAGTCGGAGCCTTTGAAGGTGCCGGATACAACCAATATGGTTTATATCGTTCGCAATTAGATTGTATAATGTATACACGTCATACAACTTTTTGTAAAGTTTGCCAACGTAGTATTAGTAATGTAATTGATCAATATTCAGAATAAAATTTGATAATATATATAAAAATCCGACTCAATATAAATATGAGCCGGATTTTTTATTTCTATCTTTTCAAAAAACTATTTTCAAAGTTATAATTCTTTCTGTTTATTATTTTACTCAGTATATTCTATAGTTATTGAAGTTTTAAGCATTTCAGATTCACCGCCATGTGATGTCATAACCACAATACCATATTTTATGGTTCCTGATTTAACATTATTATCGACAAAAGTAAATGTTGTGCCATCAACCGCTTTGTGTTCTTTAAAAGAACCTTCACCTATAGCTTTATAAATAACATACCAGGTTCTTTCCTTTTCTAGTGGAGTATAATCCCATGTTAAAGTTACCGTCTTATTTGATTGCTTGTATTCGGCTGTAAAGTTCTCCACAGGATTCCTTTTTCCACTATCGTATGGACGTGCCATTACCGGGAATGCAGGCTCCGATGATAAATTGGAACTATCTATCCCAATAATAGTATATTCATACATAATATTGGTTTGTATATCCGTATCGATATAAGATGAAACCGCAGGAGCTAAAGAATCAATAACTGCCCATTTCTTTTCTTCCTTTATTTTCCTTAGAAGCATTTGTATGGCAAGGTCTTCGCTCGGACTTGGATGCCATTGAAGTTGCACACTGGTATCGGTTACGAATACATCTGAAAAAACAGCTTCGCCTGGCGGGATTATATCCGGTCGTGTAAGCGATAATACAGGTGAAAGTTCAGAATGCTGATACCTGTTGTTTACAGCAGCTATGCGATAATAGATACGTCTTGTCAGCGTATTAATATTTATTGTATCAACAAACACAGTATCGGGATGTATTTGACCTGTAAGCTGAATGTATTCATGTTTTGGGTCATTAGCCCATAAAATACGATACCCGGCAATATTCGGTTCATGTCCTAAATTCCAGCTAAGGGTTACTACTCCCTTTTCACTAATTTTACCTGTTAATCCTTTTGGGATAGCAGGAGGAGTGGTATCAATTCGTGTTGCCATAACAGGTAATGAAAAAGTCATATTACCGGATGTATCAACTGATGCCACCACATAATACGCCTCATAAGCTCCGCTTAAATCATCAATAAATTCCATTGTATTTTTTGGCAAAATATTTTGAGTGATAAATTGGTATCCATGTAAAGAATTGTCACTCCTGGAAACCACAAATCCTTCCATATCGTCCGGGGCATTCTTCATTTCCCAGCTTATTTTAATTTCGCTTCCCGAAATCTGCTCCGGTTTATGAATTGTTGGTGCAGGAGGCGCATTAAGATCTTTTGAAAATGCAGTAATCTCCCTTGCATCACTTAATTCGCCAAAGGAAGTTACTCCTCTTACCCTGTATCGGTAAATTTTGTAATTAATAGTCGAGGTATCAATAAAACTGGGCTGTGCCTCCTTAACTGCGTTAGTTGGGGTAATTGTAACAAGAGGCATTTTATTAAGCTTTTCGTAGTTTTGTCCGCCATCTTCGGAACGATAAACATAGTATCCCGAAAAATTATAAGGTCTTTTTTCTTCCCAAAGGAGTTTTATATTTCCATCGCCACTCTCGTATTTCAAACCTGTTGGAGGCTGACACTTTTGAAATGGTATTGCATCGACCACAATATAGGCTGTATCAAAAGCATACTCATCCGTTTTTTCGGCCAGGTAAATCCGGTAAGCATATTTTTTATCTTTTATTATATC
>JAUWQL010000024.1 GCA_030611105.1 Bacteroidales bacterium | reverse complement strand
GAGCCTACTTCTGTTTAACTTGATAAAACAAATATATTTATTAGATTATTTAATGCAAATTATTGTTGAAAAAAACAGCCTCCTTTTTGTCCACTTGAGAACATTGTGTTAAAAACAGCCTCCTTTTTGTCTATTAAGCCAAATAAGATGATTTTATCCTATACCTATAAAAAAAGAGTGCCTATAAAAAGGCACTCTTCCGGGCTTAGATTAATAAATTAAATACTTGAGTTAATATAAAAATGTGTTAGAATCCCAATTATTGTTTAATAAATGTTTCTGTAATAGGACCTTTATCATCTTCTACAGAAATAATATATAAACCATTAGCTAAATCAGAAATGTTAATTACTTTTTCGTTATTTAACACTACTTCTTTAACAATTGCTCCAGTTGAATTAATAATTCTAACCTTTGCATTATCAAATGGTATTTCTATATTTAATTCTTCTTTTGCAGGATTAGGATAAACTTTAATATTAGTTACTTCATCATTTCCTAATAGTTTTCCATCAACCATTCGTGCTATTGGAGCAGCTTTAGCTGTCATATTAACCGTATAATCTTCTACTTCGCCATATCTGAATGATCCACAAGAAGCAGGGTAACCAGCATCAGACATTGCAACACGCAATCTTGTTTGGCCAATAGTTGCTGTAGAAGGAATATCTACCGTTGCAGTATAAACATTACCGTCAGCAACAGTTCCTTGAACTACTATCTCATCACTAGTAAATATACCATCAATATTAAAGTCGATCCATACATTCCAGTACTCAGTATATGTTCTTCTCTTAAATCCGGTACTTACATAAGCAGTATAACTTGTACCTAAAGAAACGTTTGCAGTTAAGCTTGTGAAGTCACCATAACCAGCATTAGCACCTGATGTATTGTATAAATCATTTAAACCAAATACATCAATCCACTCAAACCTTGCACTGGTTGCATAAAGATCACAATATTCAACAACAACAACTTCATCTAATGTTGTAACATCTAAATAATCACTTGCAGCAGATATATTACCTGCAGCATCTTTTGCTTTTACATAGAATGTATATGTTGTAGCCTTTGTCAGGCCGGATACATTATATGAAGTACCTGATGTACTTGCTAAATAAGCACCATCTTTATAAACATCATATCCGGTAACACCAACATTATCAGTTGATGCATTCCAACTTAAATCAACATATGTAGCTGTAATATTTGAAGATGCCAAATTTGCCGGAGCAGTTGGAGATTCCGTATCTCCTCCAATTATCTGAACAGTATAATCTTCTACCTCTCCATAGCTAAATGATGCTTCACAAGCTGTTGGTTCAGCATTATATTTCATTGTAACTCTCATGCGAGTTGTAACAGCTGCTGCACTTGCAGGAATTGTGATAGAACCTGTAACTATTGTTTTGCTCATTCCTCCCTGATCAAAAACATTCTCATCTGCATCATCAAAATCACCATCATGATTAAGGTCAATCCAGATTTTCCAGTATTCATTATAAGTAGAACCACTAAAAGCAGGAGTTAATGTAATATTGTAAGTTTCACCTGCAGTTAAATTAGCTGTCATACCGGTAAAGTCTGTATAACCTGCAGCACCAGATGTATTAGAAAATTCGCCAACCTCAACACTAGCAATCCATTCATATGAATAATCGTTTCCTTGAGAAGTACAATATTCTATTTGAGGTTCGCCAGTTGTAGTAAAACTTTTTTCAGTACCATAACCGGTTCCTTTTGCATTTGTTGCATAAGAGTTTACATAATATGTAGTTCCTGATAATAATCCATTCATGGTCAAACTATAAGAACCACTCGTTACAGTAGGTGAAGTTTCAATAACTGTTCCATTAGATACATTTACTCCTGTTGTTTTACTATAAACAATACCACTGGCAGTAACGGTGTTTCCACCATCATCAGTAATATTACCACCGCATATTGCAGTATTATCGCCTATTCCGGTAACTGTATTTGTAGTAACAGTAGCTTTAGTTGTTCCATCATCGACATAAACCATGTAGCAAACAGCACAGTCAACTGCAGCAGAGTTTACAGCAATTCTCATATAACCGTTTTCGCCCCAGCTTGTGCCCCATGAGTTTCTTAAAATCCAATAATCACCTTCTATAGCATCATATCCCCAACCTACCAGAGCAATGGCATGATTTGTTGTTGTATAGGCTCCATTACTACATGAATTGTTATCGTCAGACCATACACCATTAGAATAACTTTGAAATGAAGTGGTAACATAAACAGCTGCATCAACAACACCATAAGTCATTATTGCAGTTTTAATAGCATCAACATCGCTACTATTTACTCTGTACCAATTATCAAATTTAATTTTTGGAGCATTATCTGTTGTAGAAGGGCATGGTTGATTTTTAGTATCTGTATAAGGAAAATAAGACTCATCAATTATCCCAATATCAACTAATGCCTGTAATTCGTAATAATCATAATCAGCTCCATTACAACCATCAAAATGGCTGCTATAAGGAGATATTTCACTTAAACAAAAAGCTATCCAGCTTTCAGAAAAATCAGCAACATTTGCATCATAGCTACCAGTTGCAAAATTGTATGTTCCTTCTGCACTGGCAGATGCACCAAAAGCATAACAAGAACCGCAAGCTCCCTGATTACGTACATCTCCTATATACGAATGTCCATTATAATTTCTCCAGTCAAATTCAGTTGGCAAACTTTTTACTGCAGTAAAATTTGGGTCAACTTTTGCAAAATCATGAACAGAAGAAACTGTTTTTTCTACCTCAGCATTAAGAGGTTCACCATTTAGTTCCATTAATTCTAATAAAGGAATTCTTTCTTCAACACCTTTATTCATACGCACACATACTGCTCTTTCAACAGTATATCCATTTTGTTTTACAACTTCAGTTTCTACATCGAAGCCTAACTTTGCTCCATAAGAATATTCAGGAGCAACTTTACCTTTAAAGAAATCCCATGCATTTACTGTTTGCCCGTCAGGCAAATGAACCATACCAACTTCACCACTACCTTTTACCGAGGTAATTTCGTATCTGTATCCTAACATTTCACAGTACTTTGCAGCCGGGTTAATGTAACCCTTTTGTGCAAACACCGTAAATGTTATTAAAATTGAAAAAATAAAAGTTAAAAGAGTAGATTTTTTCATAGTAAAAAATTTTTATAGTTAGTTAATTTGGCGTAAAGTATTATTATTATATGAGTAATTTTTGATGTGTCGACAAACAACTGGTTTCTACCCCTAAAAAGTAATTTGCTCAGATATCTTAATATTTATTAATCTATCTTATTGTTTTTTAAAAATTATTTTTAAATTGCTTGTTGATTTAAATTGGGGTATTGCCTAACCATCTAATTTAAAAATATTTATGAAGTTGCAGTGTGTTATAGTAGATGATGAACCATTAGCTATAACTATTATTGAAGGTTATTTAAAAAAGATACCGTATATTGAAATTATTGGTAAATTCGATAACGCTATTCCTGTTTATGAGTTTCTTAAAGAAAATATTGTTGATCTGCTTTTTCTGGATATTGAAATGCCAAACATAACCGGCATTGATTTTCTTAAAAGTCTATCATCACCACCTTCCGTTATATTTACAACGGCAAATAAAAATTATGCCATTGAAGGATTTGATTTAAATGTTGTGGATTACATTTTAAAACCGATTACTTTTGAACGATTATTTAAAGCAGTAAATCGGGTTTACGAAAATTTAAATCGGGAAAAGAAAACAGAGAAACCAGAATCAAATGAGTTCCTTTATCTTAAAGAAAATAAAAAAATGGTTAAAGTATATTTTAAAAACATACTTTACTTTGAAAGCATAAAGGATTATGTAAAAGTTGTAACGTTATGTAAAACTGTTATAACCAAACAACAATTGAGCTACTTTGAGTCATCATTAAATAACAGTAAATTTTTACGAATTCACAGATCTTTTATTGTGGCTACTGACAAAATTGATGCTTACAGTTTATCAGGTATTGATATAGGTGATACCGAATTACCAATAGGCAGGAAATATAAAGAAACCGTAATTGAGGCATTAGAAAATTTAAACAATATAAAAAACAATTAATGCTGAAATATAATATCAGACATATCGTTTTATTTTTTTTATTCCTGTTAATAAATTCTTTTGTATTAATTGCTCAGGAAAGAGGTCTGTTATTATCTAAATATTATTCTCCAAAAGACTACAACGCTCCATCTCAAAACTGGTCAGTTGTTCAGGATTACAGAGGTGTTTTATATTTTGGGAATTCAAATTGTGTTTTAGAATATGATGGAAATGAATGGAGAAAAATTTATGTTCCTAACAATTCAAATGTACGCACCATTGCGATTGACGATAATAATAACCTTTATGTAGGAGCTTACGAAGAATTTGGATGCTTATTACCTGACAAAAATGGTACATTAACATATAACTCTCTTACACATTTAATTGATTCTAATTATTCCAGCTTTGGTGATGTATGGGATATTCATTGTTTTGATAAAGACGTTTTCTTTTTAACCGACAATTATTTATTTCGTTACAAAAACCAAAAAATTGATTGCTGGGAAAGAAACAAAGAACGATACTATCTTAGTCATAAAGTTGACAAAAACTTATATGTACAGGAAATAGGAAAAGGTTTATTAAGGTTTAAAAACGATTCATTGGTTCTTATTAAAAAAGGAGAATTTTTTGCAGATAAAAGAATTCATTCTATACTTCCTCTTAACGATAAATTACTTATATGTACTCGGACAAAGGGTTTGTTTTTATATGAAGATTCAGGTGAAGATGTGCAAATAATACCGTTTTCGGATATTTCAACTAATGCTTTAAATCTGAATAATTATTTTATCAAAAACACATTTTATCATGGAATTACAATCTCTGATAATTTATTTGCAATGAGCACAATAACAGGAGGAGTATTGCTTGTTAATACTAATTGGGATGTTGTTGATGTTATCAATCATGAATCGACTGGTGTTATAAGTTCTGCTCACTACCTTTATTATCAACAGGGTCAGGCTTTATGGATGGCTCTTGCAAATGGTATTTGCCGGGTTGATATTTTATCTCCTTTTAGATATTGGAATGATGAAAAAGGAATAAACGGAACCATTTCCGATGTAGCAAGTCTAGATAATAATCATTATGTTTCAACCGGGTCCGGTGTTTACTATTCAAAAAGAGAAAAAGATAACATTAATTATTCTATTAATAATTTTACTCCGGTAGAAGGTAGGTTTGAGCAAGCCTGGGGGTTTTTATATTTTATTTTACCTGATTTAAATTATAAAACTACTGAAGAATTATTAAATAACCGAAAGGCGTTTTTTTATCCTTCTTCAGACAAAATGTTACTTCTTGTTGCCACAAGCACAGGCCTTTTTCAGATTAATGATGGTAAATCAATAAAGATATCTGATTACAAAGCAATTTTTAAAATATATCAGTACAAAAAAGATCCTTCCAAAATATTTCTTGGATTAGCTAATGGCATAGCCCTAATGAGTTACTCTAACGGAAAATGGACTGATCATGGAATGAAGTTTGATATTAATAATCAAATACGTGATATAAATGAAGATTCTTTAGGGAATATTTGGGCAAGTGCTAGTTATAAGGGAGTTTATAGAATTAAAAAACCTCTTCTTAGCCAAGAATACAATATTGTTAATTTGTACAATACTCTTGATGGATTGCCATCGGTACAATCAGTTCAATTTGCAGAAATCAACAAAGAATTATTCTATTTAAGTGCTAACAATTATTTTGTTTTCAACAATGCTGAAGATAGTTTTATTATTGACGAACGTCCTTATTTGGCAGCAACAGATAGTGTTGAGGAAGGCCTCCCGTATGATAGTTTATCCTGGTATCGGGTTTTAGAAAATACCATTTCGCGTTATTACATTACAACCCAAACGGCTGATTCAATGATTTGGTTTAGCACTACCGACGGAACATTTAGATATTATGTAACAAATCAAAAAGATTACTTTAACATCTATCCGGTGTTAATCAGAAATGTTCTTTCAGGCGATTCATTAATTTACAATGGAACAAATTATAAAAGAATAGAGAATGATCGTGATTCCAGCTCTGCCGGTTTAATAATTAATCCTGATTCTAAAATAAATATTGGTACTATCCTTGATTTTAAAAACAATTCGTTAACATTTAATTATTCGTTACCATTTTATGAAGTTGAATCAAAAAATGAATACAGTTACTTTTTGGAAGGATACGATAAAACCTGGTCACCCTGGAACACTGAAACAAAAAAAGAATATACTAATTTAAGAAAAGGGGATTATACTTTTAAGGTTAAATCCAGGAATTTATATACATTGGAAAGTCCTGTTTCTGAGTTTAAATTTAAAATACTTCCACCATGGTATAGAAGTTTCGCTGCCATTCTCGGGTACATTATTCTGGGAATTATATTGATTATTGTTATTGTGCGTTTGTATACTTATCGTTTAATTACGGAAAAAGATAAGTTAGAAAAAATTGTAATAGAGCGCACCCAGGAAATCTTAATGCAAAAAGAAGAAATTCTTGTTCAGGCTGAACACCTTAAAGACGCAAACCAGTGGATTAGTGCTAAAAACAAAAAACTGGAAAAACAAAAACTGGAAATCGAAGAACAACGAGATAAGCTTGCATTAAGTAATGCCACTAAAAACAAATTCTTCCGAATTATTGCTCACGACCTTCGAAATCCTATAAGTACTTTGGCCGGTTCAACTAATTTAATATTTAATGATTTTGATGAATATAATAAAGAGCAAACCAAAAGTTTTATTGGAGAACTAAATAAACTTTCGCTAACTACATTTGATTTACTTGAGAATTTACTCGACTGGTCATCAACTCAGATGGGGGAAATAAAGTTTTCTCCGAAACCAATTGATCTTTATTCATTAACCGCTGAAAACATAGAACTTGTTAAGCGAAAAATTGACTCGAAAAATATTCGATTAAAATTAAATATTGAAAAGGATACTATTGCATTTGCAGATGAAAATATGATAAAAACCGTTATTCGAAATTTACTTTCGAATGCAGTTAAATTTACCCCCGAAAATGGTGAAATTGAAATTTCTTGCTATATCGATACAGAATTTGTGAAATATTCAGTTCAAGATTCCGGAATAGGAATTAGTGAAGAAGATCAGAAAAAACTTTTCAGAATTGATACACATCACTCCACTCCGGGACTTTCTAACGAAAAAGGTTCTGGCTTGGGACTTATTCTTTGTAAAGAATTTGTTGAAAAAAATGGTGGTGAAATTAAAGTTTCAAGCGAACTGCAAAAAGGAACTACAATTACTTTCACTCTTAAAAAATATACCGCTTAATACTTCTTTAAACCTTTTAACATTAATTAACTTCCACCAAACAATTTTCTACCCTAAATTAAGTATTTATTATAACTTAACATTACAATGCTTGCTGGTAGGCTTGGGTTTAAGCATCTTTTATACCCTCCTTGTATCATTATCCGAACAAATCAGCTTTAACCTGGCCTACTTAATAGCAAGTTTTTCAATCATTACTTTAATAACTGCATATTCATATAGTATGTTAAAAAACAAAAAACTAACAGCAATAGTAGCCTTAGTTTTAATCGTATTATATGTTTTCTTGTTTACAATTCTCCAATTACAAGATTATTCATTATTACTTGGAAGTATAGGCTTATTTATTGCATTAGCAATTGTAATGTATTTATCAAGAAAAGTAGACTGGTATTCTAATTTAAATGGCGATAATAAAATTGAAGAATAATAAACAAGGTAATTAGATAAACCGCAATGTGTCATTCCTGATGAAGTAAAACGAAGTTCAGGAATCTGTAACAAGCAGATTCCCGCCTTCGCGGGAATGACATTAAAATGTTAAAATTACTGTTCGGATTTTTTATTTAAACACCACCCACCCCCGTTCTTTAGAAATAGCATTGATAACAGCAGTAATTTGCATAAACTCTTTTTGAAGTTTATTGATTTCTTCGGGTGAAATATTGTTCCCCTGTGTATCTTTCAATTTTTCGGCATAAAAACTGGCAATCCCCGTTTTGACATAATTCTTGTTTTGAGCATTTACTTTTGTTATTGTAACAATAAAAAAACAGCCTACTGCCAATAAAATTTTATTTTGCATCATTAATTTCATCTGATTCAGTATTAATTTCCCAATATTTATCTTCATCGTCTTCTTCATCTTCTAATTCCCAGTTATATACTTTTCTACCCGGGTCCCTGTCTTTATAATAAATCGCAAGCATCATTCCGGCAATTGCTCCCAAAAGATGAGACTCCCAGGAAATGTGTGGTTGAATTGGCAATACGCCCCAAATCATACTTCCATACAGAAAAACCACAAGTAAAGATATTGCCACCAATTTTACATTTTTTCTTATAATACCACTAAAAAACAGAAACGCTGCAAAACTATATACAAGGCCACTTGCACCAATATGATATGCTTGCCTTGCACCAAACCAAATCCAGATATTGGCAATAAAATAGCTTAAAAAAAACACCTTGTAAGCAATCTTGTTGTAAAAATAAAAAAGCCCTGTACCAAGTATTAATATTGGAATGCTATTGGCTATAAGATGCTCAATATCTGAATGAATTAAAGGAGCCGTGATAATTCCTATTAATCCTTTAGCTTTTAACGGATAAATTCCTAGAAATGCAAAATCAATATCTAAAAGTATTTCTGAAATTTTAACCATCCATATTACTATTAGAAACAATGCAGGAAAAACCAGACTATATAAGAATCTTTTTTTTTCTTCTTTCATTACAAGAATCTATTTGGATGATAAATATCTTAATTTTTATAGAAATAAAAAACCCGATCAGTTTTGATCAGGTATATAAATGTTTTTCCTAAATTTATTTTATAATTATTCGCTTACTTATTACAGATCCATTATCAGATTCAATAGACAAAAAGTACATTCCTTTTGCATTTTGTGAAATATCAATTTGTTCTTTAATATAAGACGATCCTGTTATTGTTTTTGTATATACAACAACTCCAATTATATCGAAAACCTTTACAGTATAAGTATTATTTTCTACATTATTAATTTCGAGGTTAAATATTCCATTTGATGGATTTGGGTAAATTTTTATATTATTTTCTTTTATCGGAATAATTACTGTTGCCAACGACATATTTTTTGTCACAGTAGTATCTTTATCTTCAACGTCTATACTACCAGACAAGTCGTTATATCCATCTTTTGTTAAAAGATATTCTATCCCCTTTGATGGAATAATATTTTCGAAAATTGCTTTACCTTCATTATCAGTATATAAAACCAATGAATTAAAAGAAATGTTTACATTATCAAGTAAGTGCTCATTATTATCATATACTATAAATGTAACATTAAAAGTAGCTATTCCGCCAGAAAGAAGTACATTTTCTATTACATCTTCATTAACGCTTATTATTCCTTCAAAATTATCATAATCTATTTTGCGAACTTTATATTCTAAATTTTCTCCTACGGTAACATAATTAAAAGTTACCTCACCATTTGAATTTGTGAGCTTTTCTTCATTATTGAATTCAACAATAGCATCTTCAACAGGACCATCAATACCATTAATCACAAATTTTACGAAATATCCTGTATTGGAGATCTTTGCCTCCCAACCACTTTTTGTAACCGATACATCAGAGTCAAACCTAAACGTTAATGCTCCTGATTCATTTGTAGCTAAAAATGTTTCTGGCACATTTGAATTACAAAAACTTCCAATTAAAGTTGAATCTGTGATATTCTCACTATCATAAATTTCTAAATAGTCCCAACACCCACCTCCGTTTGGCTCAACATTAAAGGAATTAAATACTACTTTCAATTTTCCTCTTGTATTATCAGGATAAAAAGTTATCGTATCATTTTCGTTATTTGAATAATTGTCATTTTTCCCTCCTGAATCATAAAACAAACCTTGTGTAACAATAAATACTTCATTTAATGTATCAATATCATATTCTGTAATTTCTCCAATTACTATTTCATTTATTACCGAATCTATATAATAATTATAGTTATTGTCTTCTATTGTAAATAATAACTCTGCAAATAATCCATCATCTTCCATCTCAGAAACAGTTACTGTAAATTTAACAGTATCCGACTCGTTTGCATCTAAACTAAATTCACCAGAATTTTGATTTGTAAATGTCAAATATGAACTTCCTCTTATTAACTCAATTTTAGCATCCAGGTTTTCAATTAATGCGTTTCCTTCGTTCATTACGACTAAAGAAATATCAGCAGTTTCTCCCGGATCTACAATACCATCGTTGTTACCAGAACTGTCATCAATATATAATTCATCAATTTCTATTTTAGGAGCATTCACAGTTAGATCAATTTTAGAATTCCATGTGTATTCAACATCTCCAATATCTTTTCCTAAAATCTCAAGATCAAAATTAACAATTTGCTGATCCTGAAATTTATTTTTAAAATCGATTGTAAAAGATGTTTCAATTAGTAAGGAATCATTTCTTAATATTGTTCCGAATGTTTCAACAGAATCAATTAATATAATATTAGTATCAACAGATATTAAATTGGCAATAACATTAAATGCATCATAAGAGTCAGAGAAATTCTTTAACTGAATATCCAGCTTTATTGTTTCTCCAAAATCAACTTCGGAATTATTATTTCCCAATGCATCATCAATTATGTAATAATCTAAAACCACATAAGGAGTTGTTGCTGGCACAATCATTATTTCATCAATTTTTGGTTGTCTATTTTGTTTTGTAATAACTAAATCAAGAGTGCCAACACTATCTAACGATTCGAATGTTAACTCTACCAGGCCTGTAGCATCAGCTAATTTTGCATCAAGCAAGATTCCGTCTTTTGATACTGCCACATAAGCATCCTCTTCTGTCGTAACTTGAAAAGATAAAGAACCTTTAAAAATTTCAGAATTATATGATGCAATTAAAACTTCCGGAACTGTAACATAAGGGGTTAAAGAAGGATCGCCCATAAGATGATATATTTCCCAATAATAAGCTTTAAGTGAAGATGTAGAAGCCTCAACAGCCAAATTCCCCGCTACGTTAATTTGCCCCTGGGCTACATGCCAATCTTGTTTTGCTTCATTATTTAAATGAAAAAATCTGTCATACACTCCAAGCCCACTTTCATCATATGTGGGATTAGCAGAAATACTTGCTAAACCAATTCCCCAATAATAATCTTCATCCCAATATGAATTATTAGAACCACCTATATAACCTACTGCACCTTTTTTTTGAGCTCTTAATAAAGTCTCTCCAAAACATGACGGATCGTCAAATTTATTTGACAAACAACAATTTCCAATCATTAATGGATACATTCCTTCATTTGTCATTAAAGCTACATGTGTATTTGTAAAAGTTGGATCTCCCCAGCCACTCGATCCACAATGTGCCGTGTAATTTGCCAAAGCAACACCATTTGAAATATCTGTTCTAATTTGCTCATCAGAGCTTCCTGATTCAGGATATAAATAACTAAGTGCATTTATTCCATTATCACTATTTATATAATAAGTTGATGCATAATTTACAAAACCATTTCCATAGGTTGGTGCATAACCAGCATCAACACCCGCTACTAAAACAACATTATTTAAATATGAAGGATCAAGCATTTCATACTTTTCAATTTCAAGTGTTTTGTCAATTTGAGGTTGAAGTTCTGCAATACTTTCAGCTGAAAATCGTCCATAAAAAACTTCCGGTAATTTATCGCCTGTATATTCACAATAATAAAGATCTGTTTTGTGACCTCCGGCTGTACCACTAAAGGCAGGTATTTGTGTTACATCACCAACTAATAAAACAAAAGTTGGAGAAACATCATCGTCAGGATTGTCATATAATTCTTGTAAATATGCTTGTATTGAAGTAGTGGTAGTTCCAACAGCTGCATCATCGGTATAAGCTTCAATTACGTTAAACCCTTTTATTGTTTTCCATTTAATAAAAGTTTGTAAGGTTTCTTCAAACATAGGGTCTGAAACAATTACATATTTTACCGGTCCGCTAATAAGGGCTTTAGATTCTTCTACTTTATTAATTGTATTATAAGTAACATTTTTGTAGTATGGCGATTTTAACCTGTCAATACTTTGGGGTTTAATATTATTTTTTGGAATAAATGATATTTCTATTTCGATATTATTTAAAACTTTTAAAGTATTTGTAACCGGATTATACGCAAAAGGCGAGATTTCTAAATATCCTAAATGTTTGTCACGCAAATATCCTTTATCTTCAAACTTAACAATGTCTTTTTTAAAGAATTCGTTTTTACTATAAACTATTTGATCTTTAATAAACGGAACATCTTTTATGTCTTTACTTTTTTCATGCGAAGGTTGAGCCGGAATAATCAACTTGGTTAAGCCATAATCTTTTAATTCAATAATTTCTTCATCAAAGCTTAACACTTTTATTTTAGCATCTGAATTAAACGGTATTTCGATAAGTCTGTTAATAACCGGTAAATCGGGTTTTCCTTCATCAAAAGTTTTACTCATTCCTTCTGACATCAGTTGGCTAAATAAACCTTCTTTTGTTTCTCTCTCAACTAATTCAAAAGCAGAAATAGTTTCAGATAATATTAGTCCATTCGAAATATTCTTAACTACTTCTGTGTTTTTTGTTTTTTGTTTAGCTTGTTTTAAATCAACTTTAATTTTTTGCTGAGAGAATACAGCGGTTGAAATGATGACCAAAAACAATATATAGACAATGCGTTTAATCATAACATCTGAGGTATTAAACAATATAAATTAATAAATTAGAGTGCGACAAGGTATTATATTTCTACGTAAAAAAGAACAGTTTTGTTCATTTTTTATCGAAAAACAATAAGGGTTTTATTTGTTGACTTTCCCAATTTTAGATTCAATCGATTTGATCTTTTGATTTAACCGATCCGATTTTTCTTTCCTGATATCTATTGTAATAGTAGAATACACTCTTTTCGAAAAGGGTTCAAGAACTTGATACGATTGGTTTACAATTGCTAAAGCTTCTTCAAGAGTTTCAGTTTCAATTATTGTACCCATAGCGGTTAATTTATAAGTTATCCCGCTTTTTTTAATCATATCAATAATTTTACTTACAGACTCGCTGGCACTATCACCTGACTTATCTGTTGGAAACATCGCAAATTCAAGAAGTACAGACATGGTAAAGTTATTTATTTACATTAAAATTTATTTCAATATCCCAGTTGGAGCGTACCGTTATTTTCTCCTCGTAATATAATACTTCTTCGGGCTGAACGTGCTTTAAATATTCGCCTGTATCCCACTCATTGTTAAAGTTTTTATCAATAATTACCTTAAACATAAATTCCTTAGGAGGCAAAAAATCAAATTCAACAATCCGATTTTCAGATATAATCTTTTCCCTGTAAATTGTTTCCTTTTCTTTCCCTGGTAAAATAAGATGACAAATAATTTGAAATGAAGAATCTACCCCTGTAATATCTGCCAATATTTTTCCGTAAAAATCTCGTTTTTGTGTTTGGAATTCTATGATATTGGTATCGTTCACAGTTTCATAAATACCTGTAAACGCATTAGGGAATATTTCTAATCTATAAACCGTGTCTTCGCACCAATCAACAGATAATTGATATTTTCTGAGCTGAATGCTATCTTTCGTGATATTGTATGCAACGGGAAATTCTACAGTATCAATAACTGCAAAAAGATTTATTTTTGATGTATCATAAGATTGAAGAGGGATTTCAAAAAGAAAATTCAATTGACTGTTTAAATCTAAAGTACCCCTGTTTTTGATATTTAGGGTATACTTTAAACTAGTATCGCCAGATTCATTTTTCTTTCTCTTTTGCTCAAAAAACCGGAGATTTAGTGTGTCTGTATTCCATTGATAAACCATATTTGAATCTTCTTTTTGATATTTAAGAGCAAAAACAAGGCTTTCTTTTTTATAAACAGAACTGTCTGTTAACCAGTAAATCATTGAATCATTATTCAGCCCTGTTTCTTTAATATACCATTCCTTTTCAATTATAGTATCTGCAATAGTAAATACTACACTATCCTTTATGGGTTTATTAAACACGATTTCTATTTTTTGCTTTGTGTCTCTCGTGTTATTAGCTAAATACTGAACTTCTCGCTCTTCGGTGAAAAGTCTTAAAATATAATTTTGAACAGGGAAATATGACTTCGATTCGATAATTATCGAATCTATTTCCTTTTCTCGTTTATGCATTAAACTATCTGATTCAACTTTTAAAGAATCGTCTATTATAACCTGTTTTAAAAGCATGGTATCTGCCTCAAAATAACCATTTTCAGAAACAATATTCTCCAAGATTTCAACAGAATCTGTTAAGCTCGAATCTGATTTAAAAATGGTGTCAATCTTTGTTTCTGTTATCAGCTCAAAGCCCACTAACGAATCCAAGAAAGCAATATCTTCATTTGGCAAATCGAATAAATAGTTTTTATTAAAATCTCTTAAGCAAAATAATTTATATTGATTGTTCCCAATATTATTAATTCTATATATTCCTTCTTCATTTGTTTTTGAAATATAAAGAGGAATTTGCTTTATAGGAACAGAATCTTCAAAATCCTTATAAAGCATAACAAAAACACCTTCTTCCGGCAATAAATTAAATGAATTTATAACCTGGCCTGTTATTGATAAAGAATCTATATAAGAACCTGTGGATAAAACATATTGAAAATTCTCGATTGGATTTCCTTCATTATAATCCTGAACAGAATTGCCAAAATAAATATTATAAGTTGTAGAATCCTTTAATTCCTCCATAAATTCAATAACTAATGTTTTTCCTTTTCTCTGAATATCGGGTTTTTCTTCAAGCGGAGGTGAAATAATCAAGTTATTATTTAAATCTTTTAACTGAATATATTCGTTAAACGTTATGTTTATTTTTTTACTATCAAAGTTTACGGTATTGTCCGGAGGGTCAATTTCTACTATCAGGGGATGATCCTCGTCTTTTGGTCCGCCTGTAGGCGCAACAATTTTTGCACATCCGCTAAAAAATATGGCGCTAATTATCAATAAATAAATAAGCTTTTGTATGCTGTTAATCTTCATGATTCTTTTCAAAATTATAAGTTACAAACTTAAAAAGTTTATTTTAATAAACAGTTATAGTTTTCTTTTTAAAATAATTAACATTTAATAACATAATACTAAGCTTTAATTCTGATTAGCACATAAAAAAATTCATACATTTGTAATTCATAAAAAATAAACATAATGTTACTTAATTATATAAACTGGAATGTTAATCCGGAAATTGTTGGCTTTTGGGGACTTTCAATTAGATATTACGGTCTATTATTCGCTTCATCTTTCTTTTTTGGATATTTAATTATGCAAAAAATATTTAAAAAAGAAGGTCTAACAATAGAGTTATTAGATAAATTAACCGTTTACATGGCTGTTGGTACAGTTATTGGTGCACGATTAGGACATTGCTTATTTTATCAACCAGGTCATTATTTATCACATCCAATAGATATTATAAAAATATGGGAAGGCGGTTTAGCTAGTCATGGAGCAGCCATTGGTATTTTAATAGTTCTTTATTATTTCTCCAAAAAGTACAAAAAACCATATTTATGGACTTTGGATATAATAGTAATCATAGTGGCATTATCTGGCTTCTTTATTCGTATGGGGAATCTAATGAATTCAGAAATTTATGGTATTCCAACAGAACTGCCATGGGGATTCAATTTTCATCAAAGTTCATCGGTTTTATCAGGTATAGAAAAATTAGAGGGAAGACATCCTACCCAAATTTATGAAGCATTATCATATCTTTTAATTTTTATACTACTTTATGCTATTTATAATAAAAAAGGAAAAGAGTTAAAACAAGGACTCATATTTAGTTTGTTTTTAATTCTTATGTTCACTGCTCGTTTTTTTGTTGAATTTATAAAAGAATCTCAAGTGAATTTTGAACAAGGCATGTCGTTAAATATGGGACAATGGTTAAGTATACCATTTGTACTTATTGGGTTATTTCTTTTATACCGAAGTTTAAAACAGCAACCTGCAATAAAATAAAGCTTTCATAGCACACTTGCCTGCTACCCGCCTGTCGGCAGACATGGCAGGGAGGTGTTCCTGTGCGTTTTTTAATATCTCATCGAATATTTCTATTCGATGTCTTAAAAAATCTTGACAAAATAAAACTTACGGGTTTTTTCTATCGACCATTTTGTGATTTAGATTATGTATAAGAATTCTTTAAGACAAAAAATTGTCTTAAATTTAGAATTCCTTTAATTAGCTAATAATTAACCAAACATTATGCTTAACAAAATTACTGTCAGCTTGCATATAATTCCTTTTTTATTGCTATCATTCTTTTATTCTATACTAAATTCATATTCTCAAAACCCCAATTTTGAGACATCAAGACTCACAATAAATCAGGCAGTTGAATTTGCTTCAAAAAACAACCCTGTTTTAAAAAACGCTCTACTTTCTATTGAAGCTGCCAAATCAACTAAATTAGGAATAGTAAATTTTCCATTAACTGAATTTACTTACTGGCAGGGGCAAATGTATTCTGCTAATATTGATCATTCTTTTGAAATAAATCAAAACTTTGGATCCGTTTTAACTCATTTTCAAAATTCAAAATTTACTGATCATCAAATTAATCTTTCAGAAATAGAATACAGAATTGTTAAAAAAGAGATAATTACTCAAACAAAAATTGCATTTTACAAATGGATTTACCTGATTAATCAATTTAAAATAAAACAGGAACAAGCTAGATTTTACAAAGAATTTGTTCGCATTGCTCAACTTAAATACGAACTGGGAGAGTCAAGTTTGCTAGAACAAACTCTGGTAGAAACAGAATATGCTGCCAGTAAAAATAATTTGTTAAAAATCACCGAAGAACTAATTATTGCAGAAAACAAAATGAAGCAAATCATGAATACCGATGGTGATTTTATTCCGGAATCGGATTCTTTAGTTATTTATCAATTACCTGCCGGGACTGATCCGAATAATCGATTTAGCAGTACGGTACTACTTGATTATTACGAAAATCTGTATAATACTGAAAACATTAAATACAATATTGAACGGTCAAAATATTTCCCTGAAATATCGGCAGGATATTTTAACCAGCAAATAAACAACACAAATGGTTTCTCGGGATGGAATATTGGTATTCGTTTTCCATTATGGTTTTTACCACAAAATGCAAAAGTACAAGAAGCAAAAATCGGAAAAGAAAAAGCTTTGAATACTTTTGAATATCAAAAATTTAATCTCGAGAAAGAAATTGAAAACCTGGTAATTCATTTAGATCAAATACAAAACGACTTGATTTATTATCATGAAAATGCTTTGAAGAAAGCAGAACTTTTAATTTCAACAGCCAGCAGTCAATTTGAAAAAGAAGAAATAGAGTATTTTGAATTTTTACAAAGTATAACAACTGCACAAAACATTAAACTAGAATATTTGAACTCATTATTCAGATATAACGAAACAGCAATAAAACTAGAATTTTACACTAAATAAACGGTTTCCAGATGAAAAATAATATTCCTATATATTTTTTTACAATCCTTCTCTTTTCCTGTTCATTAAAAAACAACGATAAGAATAATACCGATCTGTCTGAAAAACTTTTACAAAAGGATTCGATAGAATTAACCGGCAAACAAATTAAGAACAATAATATTAAAACAGGATCTATTAAAAAAAGCACAATCCCTTGTTATATTGAATGTTCAGGAACTATTGAAGTTCTGTCACAAAACATAGTTGTTGTTTCGACTCCGATAAACGGATTTATTAAACAATTATTCTATTATTCCGGCGATTATGTTAAAGCCGGTTCTGTACTGGCAATTATGCAACATCCTGATTTTATAAAATTACAACAACAATATTTAGAAGCTAAAATTAAAAAGGAGCTATTCGAAGAAGAATTTAAGCGCCAGGGGGAATTAACCATTGAAAATGCATCTTCAATAAAAAAAATGCAAAAGGCTCAAACTGATTACTTAATTAATGATGCAATTTTCAGATCGCTAAAATTGCAGTTAGAACTAATTGGAATTGATTTGGGGAATATTAATAAGGGAGAGTTTGTAAGCGAATTCAGGATCAAGGCACCAATAAGTGGTTATATTTCACAACTAAATGCAAATCCGGGCAAATATATTGAACCAAAAAACTGCATTGTTAAAATTGTTAATACATCAAAACTGCAAATTTGTTTGTCAGTTTCTGAAGAACATATTTCTGATTTAAAAAATGATCAGGAAATTAAATTCCGGGTACCAAATAATAAAAACTCTGTATATACAACAAAAGTAAATCGTATTGGAAACATTGTTGATAAAACCAATAAAGATGTAACTGTAACAGGCCATATTAAAAATAATAATAAAATTTTTAAGCCAGGCATGTATGTTAATGCATCCATAAATATAAACGAAAAAGAGGCGTTTACTTTGCCTTATGAGGCGGTTGTTGATTTAAAAGGAGAATCGTTCATATTTATTAAAAAAGATAATTCGTTTAAACGAATTAAAATCGAAAAAGGAGTTGTTCAAGATAATCTCTGCGAAATCTTGAATATAGATAAAGAACTTCTAAGTGCAGAAATCGTTATAAAAGGCGTTTATTATTTAATGGACGAAATGGAAACAGAGGAATAAATAATCAGTTTGGCAATTCGAATTATTAACCCTGCCAGGGTTGCGCAATTTATAATTTTAACAAAAAAAACCTGGCAGAGTTTTTAGACCGGACTAAATAATTTTATCATAATTTATTCGTTTATTGACCATAAGATATTGATGTTATTGAAAATATAACATACATTTGCAAATTAAAATACTAAATCCTAACCTAAATGAAAATGGAAGATCAAAACAAAAATCAAAATTTAGAAAACGAACAACAACCAAATAGCCAAGCTCCAATTCCTCCTCAAAAAAATAAAAGTGGATTAATGTTTATACTTTTTTTAGTTATTGCACTTTTAGCTGTTGTAACCTTTTTATACATTAATCAACGTCAAACAACAGATGAGATAAGAACAGTTTTAACCGAAGAAAAAGATTCGCTACAATCACACTTGTTACAATTACGTGCAGGCTATGACGATTTAATGACTGATAATGATTCTATGAATGCGCAATTAATAATTGAAAAAGAAAAAATAGATAATTTATTAGCAGAAATAAAAACAGTAAAAGCAATAAACTATTCAAAGATCAAACAAATGCAAAATGAACTTGGTACTTTGCGCAAAGTGGCAAAAAGCTATGTTCGTCAGATCGACTCTTTAAATACAATGAATCAGGAATTGGTTGCAGAAAACATTCTGGTTAAAAATGAAATCAAGGCTACTAAATCAGTAAATGTAGAACTTGAAGAACAAAATAAAGATCTTTCAGGTAAAGTTGAACTGGCAAGTGCTTTAAGAACAGAAAACCTTGAAGCTGTTCCATTAAATAAAAGAGGTAAACCAAACAATAAAATAAATAAAATTGTAAAAATTAAAGTTAGCTTTAGAATTAAAGAAAATGTTTTGGCAGATGCCGGCGAACGTGATGTTTATGTTCGAATTGCCGGTCCGGATGATTATATTTTAGCAAAATCTGAAGATGATTTGTTCGAATATGAAGGACAAGAAATTGTTTACTCGGCAAAACGCCCTGTTGATTATATAAATAAAAATTTAGATGTTATTGTGTATTGGGATAACAATGGTGCATTATTACAGGGAGTTTACGAAGTATATATTTTTGCTGATGGTAACGAAATTGGAAATACTCAATTCCTGATTGAATAAATAAAATTGGGAAATTATACATTAAAAATGAGCTCTCCCTATAGTTATTGAGAGAGCTCATTTTTTCTTAAGTAACAACATCTTTCACGGTTTTCAACACTTTTATAATGATGCTGAAGTGATTCAATCTCTTTTTTAAACCAAAGGAATGGTAAATGCAAATTTACTACCAACATGTTCAATACTTTCAACAAATATCTCACCTTTGTTCTTTTTGATAAATTCTTTACAAAGAATTAATCCTATACCCGTCCCTTTTTCTCCTGCAGTTCCTTTGGTTGAAACTGGTTTATCTATTTCAAATAAATTACTGAAATTTTGCTCTGAGATGCCAATACCTGTATCTTCAATTATTACCCGACAAAATTCCGGTTCCTGTATATAGGAAATCGCCACTTTCCCTTTTTTAGTAAATTTAATTGCATTTGATACAAGGTTTCTGATAATAGTATTAAGCATATTTACATCAGCATATACTGAAACTTCATTTCCTTCAATAAATTCAAGTGTAATAGATTTTTCTCTTGCCTGTTCTTTTAGCAAGCTGATTTTTTTCATTATTAATTGCTTAATTTCAACTTCCTGCGGTTTATATTCTATTCCCTTTGTTTGCGATAATGACCATTCAAGCAGGTTTATTAAAAGTTCGTGCGCTTCATTCGATCTTTGATAAATTAAATCAGCATACTCATTTATTTCTTCTTTGCTTACTTCATTAAGATTTGATTTTAGCAAATCGCTGTACCCAATAATGGTATTAAAAGGACTGAGTAAATCGTGAGCTATAATTGAAAAAAATCGATTTTTTGTATTAATCGCTTTCTTAAGATCAAATGCCTGATTTTGTATTTCTTCTTTTTGTTTACGTATTTCATCATTTTGTTTTCCTAGTAATACTATTGCCTTTTTTTGTTTGCGCCGACTATTCAATAACACAAGCATTAAAAAAGTGATTAAAAAAAGAATCGATATAATGGCAAAAACAATGATGCGTTGGCGTTGAATAAGTGCTTCATTGAGACTGTTTTTGTTTTTTAATAAGGCATTTTCTTGTTCTTTCCTATTCGTCTCATATCTTGTTTGCATCTCAATTATCTGATTGCTTTTTTCTTCATCAAAAACGCTATCCCTATAAACATTGAATTTTTTATAATTCGTCAGAGCCTTTTTTTCCTGATTTGTTTTTTCAAACGTAAATGACATTTGTTCATACGCTGACATGAGTAATCTTTTTGAATTTACTCGTTGGGCGTATTTTAATCCCTTTTCCAAATGAATAAGCGATTGCGAATAATCCCCTAAATCTCTATAAGCTTCTCCAATATAAATATAACTTCTTGCGATATATCTTTTGTCGCCAAGTTTTTCATTCACGTTTAATGTTTTTTTATAATACTCCAGAGATAAAGCATACTTGCCTATTGTATGATATACCTTTCCTAAATCGCTATAGCAAATTGCCATTCCTTTTTCATTTTTGTTTTTAATATTTACTTCCAGCGATTTTTTATAAAATTCAATTGCTCTCTTATAATCCTTTTTAAGCTCATAGATCCAAGCTATTGAATTATAATTAATTGCAATGCCAATATAATTGTTCCATTTTTTTTCAAATTCCAGGGCCTGATAATAATATGGTAAAGCTTTATCGTAATTTCCCTGATAAGTATATATAATTCCAATGCTATTTGAAGCAATGGCAAGATTCTTTAAATCGCCGAGTTCCTCGGCAAGCTGGAATGCTTCTAAATGAAATCCAAGTGCTTTGCTATCTTCAGCCAATCGCCTGTAAGTAACACCCAAATTATTGGAAACATTCATAATGATTTTTTTTTCGCTTATCTCTTTTGCCAAATCATATGCTTTCATTAATGTTTCCAATGAACGTTCAAACTTCCCTTCCTCACGGTATAGCTTACCTTTAGATTCTATTGTTTTGGCTATGAAATATTTGTTTCCTGATTTTTTTGCAATTGAAATAGCAGAGTCGATAACAAAATGAGCTGAATCGAAATTATCTTTATCAGCATAAAGTGAAGAAAGATAATCGAAACTTTCAATAATTTCCTTTTCGTTTTTATATTGCTTTACAGCCTTTAAAATACTATCAATTTTATTTGTCTCATCATTTTCGAATAAATCTGCACCATAAGAAATGTGACACAATAAAATCAAGTGTAAGAAAAATAATATTTTAACAATTCGCAACAAATTAAACTATTTTGGTGTGAATTGTAAATATAATTAAATCCTTTTTTCTTTTTAATCTTTATCTCTATTATTTCTTTTTCAAATTCAAGTACTTTGTTAGCATACTCATATACTCCTTTTTTGTTATTTCTTATTTGGTTGGTTATGCAATCCACATTCTCGTTTTTCGGGTTGTTCCCACCACCAACGACCGGCACGAATATCTTCGCCAGGTTTTATTGCCCGTGTACAAGGTTGACACCCAATACTTGGAAAACCTTTGTCGTGTAATTCGTTATATGGAACATTATTTTTTTTAATATAATCCCAAACCTGTTCTTCGGTCCACTCAATTAATGGATTAATCTTAAATAATCCATGTTGATCATCCCACTCAACCAGTTTGTTGTCAAATCTGGTAATTGACTGATCTCTTCGCAAACCACAAATCCAGGCTTCCAATCCTTTAAAAGCCCTATGTAAAGGTTCCTTTTTTCTTAAGTAACAACATCTTTCACGATTTTCAACACTTTTATAAAAATGGTTGATTCCTTTTTCCTGAACCATTTCTTCCACTTTTCTATGATCAGGGAAAAATACCTTTATTTTAATTCCGCAATGATCGCTGGTTTTTGCAATCAGGTTATATGTTTCAGGAAATAATCTGCCTGTATCAAGAGTAAAAATATTTACATTCTTGTTTAATTTACAAATCATATCTGTCAATACCTGATCTTCGGCACCCATACTTGAAGCAAACCCTACCTTACTATCACATTTATCAATGAAGTATTTTAATACATTTTCCGGTGATTTATCTTTTAATTCATTAGTTAACTGTTTTGCTTGTTCTGTGTTATCCATCTTCTCCTGTTTTTCCTAAAATTTAACATCACAAAATTAAAAATAATTCTCTGAATTTTAATTATTAAACCCCTATTTTACTAATCAAACAATCTTATAACATTTTGCAGGCATATAATGTTTATAATAATTTGCAGGATTTTTAGCACTTGATAATCCGCATTATATTTTTTAAGTTTACTGTCTGGCTTTTTCTAAAATTTATTATTATGATACAAGAAAATTTCATAAAATATATCGAAACCAGTTTAAAAGAAAACTGGGAGCTTTCTGCTTTAACAGACTATCAAGGAGAAAATTATAAATATAGCGATGTAGCACGAAGAATTGCCAAGATTCATATTATGTTTGAAGAATGTGATGTGAAAAAAGGAGATAAAATCGCCTTAATTGGGAAAAACTCAGCAAATTGGGCAATAACTTACCTTGCAATTATTTCATATGGAGCTGTTGTAGTTCCTATCCTTCCGGACTTTCTCCCTAACGATGTACATCATATAGTAAATCACTCTGATTCTGTAGTTTTATTTACGGGAGATCCCATTTGGGAAAATCTGGATGAAAAAAGTATGCCTAATTTAAGAGCTATATTTTCATTAACCAATTACAAACTACTAATTGAAGGTAAAAGCGAAAACATTAAAAATATTTACGATAAACTAGACACATTTTATGAAGACCTTTATCCGGGAGGAATAACTGCCGAAAAACTTTCTTTTGATGAGATTTCAAATGAAGAAGTCGGCGTATTAAATTATACTTCAGGGACAACCGGATTTTCAAAAGGTGTTGTTTTACCGTTAAATAGCTTAGCTGCTAATATTCGTTTTGCTCATAGGAATCTACCTCTCGACCCCGGCGACAACATAGTATCATTTTTGCCTCTGGCACATACTTTTGGTTGTGCTTTTGAGTTTTTATGGCCTTTTTCAATTGGTTGTCATATTCACTTTTTAACAAGAACACCTTCTCCTAAAATTATTATTCAGGCATTTCAGGAAGTAAAGCCAACAATAATAATTACCGTTCCGTTGGTTCTTGAAAAAATATATAAAAAACAAATACTTCCAACTCTTGATAAAACTTCAATTAAACTTCTGTTAAGTGTTCCGTTTGTTGATAAAGCAATTTATTCTAAAGTAAAAAAGAAACTTACTGAAGTATTTGGTGGAAATTTTAAAGAAGTAGTTCTTGGAGGAGCAGCATTAAATAAAGATGTTGAAATATTTCTCAAAAAAATTGGTTTCAACTTTACTATCGGTTACGGCATGACAGAATGTGGACCTTTAATCAGTTATTCAAACTGGGATAAAACAAAATTAGGCTCTGCCGGATCTATGGTTGATACACTTGAAATTAAAATCGATTCAAACGATCCTTACAATGAAGTTGGAGAAATAATGGTTCGTGGCGAAAATGTAATGTATGGCTATTATAAAAATGTAGAAGCTACAGAACAAGCCATAGACAAAGACGGGTGGTTACATACCGGTGATTTAGGAATAATTGATGAAGAAAATTTTGTTTTTATTAAAGGTCGAAATAAAAGTTTGATTCTGGGTTCTTCAGGAGAAAACATTTACCCTGAAGAGATTGAAGCCAAATTAAACAATATGCCATACATCCAGGAATCAGTTATTATCCAAAAAGAAAATCAACTAATTGCGCTTGTTTATCCTGACTTGGAAGCTGTTGATCAGGAAAAAATTGATGAAGTCAGATTAACAAAAATCATGGAAGAAAACAAAAAGGCAGCAAATCTGGAATTGGCAAAATACATGCAAATTGCTAAAATAAAAATTTATCCTGAAGAGTTTGAAAAAACGCCTAAACGAAGTATAAAGAGATTTTTATACTCTTCAACAGAATTATAAAAAAAGAGCACCCACCACAGGCAGCTCCCCAAGGTGTAAAAAAGTATGATTATATAATTTTTTTAATGATTATCTGTTGCACCGCTCTAAGCGGTTCCACAAAAGGCAATATCCGTGCAACGGCTACACGCCGTGGAACGGATAAGTAAACCGGAATTTTTACAAAAAGAAAAGAATGGCCTCTGGGCCTAGAAGAAAATGTTAACTCCTAACGCTAATGAATATATAATATTATTATGATCTTCCTGAGCTATAATATTATAAAACAAGTAATCAGCAAGCGTATTAATCTCTGCATAAGTTTCAATACTGCTAAAAAATCTTTTTTCGTCAAATATAAATTTTGATTTAACCCCTAAATTTAAGCAAGCATAAATGCTGTTAGTGCTATAGTAGCCTTCCGGATATTTATCAGGAACTCTTAAATAAGAATTCTGTCCCGGTTCAAGACTTACAGAAAAACCTAAAATGGGGCTTATATTATATTTTTGTTTTATGTTAAATTGATATAATCTGAAAGTATTTTTTATTGTAAAAGTATGTATGGTTGCTTCACCCTTATGTTCCGGCACATAGCCATATAAAATATCTGTTTGTGCTATTTCCCGCCACCATTCATATCCTGCACCTATTGATAAAAATCCAATATTCCCGGCATATTGTATTTTTATGTAATCAGGCATATACCATTTATTTTTCTCTTCCTCCTTAATTATTTCCCGATCTTCTTGTGCAAAAACATTCCCGAAAAAAGGAAAAAGAAAACAAAGAAATAATAATATACATTTTTGACGTCCCACCAATCTTAATATTTTATCTGTTCAACCTCAACTTCATATTCACTCGCAGTAATAATTGCATATTCTTTATCCATTATCGACTCTACTGCTAAATAATTCATGCCATCACCATAGTAATAGCCATATTCAAATCTATGTATATGCCCATGGATAGATAAATCAACATCATATTGAATCATCAGTGCTTTATATCTTTCTTCAGACTCATCATCATATTGTTCCCCATACGGAGGAATATGGCATAATACAAAAACATTTTCATATTTTGAAGAGTTGTTTAATTCATTCTCCAGCCAATCAAAATCAGGGTTTTTATTACTTTCCCAAAACACATCATCAAATAAAATAAACAAATTGTTATTATAAGCAAAGCTATAATTAAAATCTCCATACATTTGCTTATATATTACTTCGCCATTTGATTTGTAATCATGATTTCCGATTACTGTAAGATATGGTACTTTCAACTTCTTCATTTGCTCATGAAATAATTCATACTCTTTCAGGTAACCATGATCAGCTATATCACCATTAGCAATTACAAAGTCAATATCATTCCTGTTATTTAAGTTTACAATTGCTTCGTTTAATTCGTGGTAGTTGTGATGAGAATCTGCAATTACAGCAAATTTGATTTCTTCTCTTTGTACCGAATCTGTTTTTAAAAGATTGTTAAAATTTATATGTTGAATATTTTTATACTCATCTTTAACATTAGCTGCATAAGGACTGTATTCAAAATAATCGCATCTGCCTAATATTCCTAAAATTGATAATATCAATACCAATTTCACGAATCTGGTAATTTTTCTCATTTCTCTTCTTATTACTAATAACGTTTCGCCTGCAATTATTGTGCTAAACTCAAAATCACACAATTAATTGTGTGAAAACATTATATTCGCTTTTTTTCATATTTCAGATATGCTAAAGATATTAGAATTATTATTTATATCTTTGAAATTAAACAGAAATTAATTGAAAAGATTTACAATTATAGTAGCAGGAGGATCGGGGCAAAGAATGGGAAGCTCCATTCCAAAACAGTTTTTGTCCATTAACAATGAAATTGTTCTTATGAAAAGTATTCGGTCTTTTCACGAATTCGATTCAATACTTAAAATTATTGTAGCTATTCCTGAAAATCATATTCCGTATTGGCATGACCTGTGTAATAAACACGATTTTACAATTGAACATATCGTAGTTAAAGGAGGACAAACAAGATATCATTCAGTAAAAAATGCTCTTGAAAAAGTTGCTAACGATGGAGTAGTCGCGATACACGATGGAGTAAGACCTTTGGTTAGTCAAGCAACTATTGAACAAGTTTTTGAAATAGCGGAGATAAATGGAAATGCAGTTCCATATATTGACCTGGTTGATTCTATAAGGTTTATTGATTCGGATATTAACAAACCTGTTGATCGAAACAAATATAAATTAATCCAAACTCCACAAGCATTTGATTGTAACCTTATTAAAAAAGCTTATGAGCAATCGTGGGATGAATCTTTTACAGATGATGCAAGCCTGGTTGAAAAGCTTGGTATAAAAATAAATCTTGTGCCGGGCAATCGTGAAAATATTAAAATAACCTCTCAAATAGATCTTAAAATTGCTGAAGCTCTCTCCAATTATTTGTCTGAATGAAATACCAAAAAAGGTATGTTTGTATGAAACAATATTTTCCTGGCAATACTGGGGTTCAATATTTTAGAAAGCAAATTTCTTTTATGTGTAACCAAAGAGATAATGTCGATATTTTTTTCTCTTGTAAACTCTTGTATTCCTTTTAAAAAATCTTCCTCTTCAATTAAACTGCACTCAATTTCATAATCCGGGTATTGAGCATCCAATTTTTCTTTAAGTCCGTTCATTTTTGCTTTATCCCAAACTTTTGTATCTGGTTTCCCAATATGAACACAGTACAACCTGATATCAAAAGGAGACACAATATTCATGAGTTTTTTCAACGCTTTATAATCAGATTCATCAAAATCAGTGGCATACATAATATTAATTGTCGCAATACCTGAATAATAAGAATCTTCAGGAATAACTAATACAGGCACTTTAGTATCTTCAATAATTTTAGCCGTTACACTACCAATCAAATCATTTTCCTTTTCTCCCTGGCCACGGGTTCCGATAATTATTACATCAGGTTTATACTCCACACTTTTTGCTATGATTTCCTCACTCGCAATTCCTCGTACTAAAGCATAATCTAATTTCACTCCTTGAATATTCTCTTTTTCAATCTTTTCTTTCAAGTCTCCGTAAAACTCCTCCATGTTACTTTTAGCACGCAACTCAATCTCTCTAATGATCTCATCCATATTAACCTGATAGTAATAAGTGTCAGTTAATGGCATTGAATTTACAACAGGGTTATAATAAACATGCATCAGCTTAATTTCGGCATTCAGCTTTTCAGCCAGTCCAATAGCGTAACGGCATGCATTTACAGAATAATCACTAAAATCAATTGGAATTAATATACGTTGAACACTTTTATTTGACTCATCTATTTCATTCTGATATTCATCACGAAATTGATCGCTTACTTTTTCAACAATACGCAATGCCTTTTCTAAATCATGTGAGTTTATACGAACTTTTACACCGCCTGAAATAACAGAATGTATCAGGTTAATGTTTTTAAGGTAACATTCAACTCCTTCTGCTTCGAGCCTGGTACGCAGTATTTCTGCCCGTGCATAATTATGAACTGCAATTGTTACTAATTTATCTTCCATAACTCAAAATTTTATTTGTTACAAATAATAAGGTAATAACAACAACCAGCTAATAAATTTAGACGTGCTCTTTTGCTCCTATTTTATCGTAAAATTTGTTAGTAAATGCTTGTAAATTTTCAGGTAACTCTTCCATCAATTTTTCAAAATCCGGTTCAGTATCTCTGTCGGTAACTATTTCGTTAGGATCAGAAGGGGGAGCAGGAACTGAACATTTTCCAACATATGGCAATATTTGCCAACTTTCAGGATATTCTCTAAACATAGGGAGCAATTCGTAAGCAATAATCAGTAATTTGCCTCGATTAATTTTGTCTTTTTTTCTTAATTTATTAACCTGGTATTGTACCCATTCATTAGCAACCTGATATTTTACAATATCTATTTTACTAAAGGCTGCTCCTAAGAGATTGCTTTTATAAGAATCAAAATTGTACCAATAATCTTTTAACTCGTTATTTGGCGGATTGTTTTCCCATTTATGACCTAAAAAATCCAAAGAATAAAGAGCAAAAATGTGGCTTAAAAGCTGAATAAACCAACTTCTCATTCTGGGATCACAATATATTCTGCAAAGTTCTTGTGAAAACTGAAATGCTATTTGATTGTAATTTAAATCGGAAACATTTAAAGCTATTTTATAAAAATCACGACCCAAAGGCCAATAAAACGTTGGTCCGGAAATTTCATCATTAACCAGCTCAAGTGGTTTAAATCCCAATGGAGGCCCGGTAGGAATCAGTCTGTCAAATTCTTCCACAATGTCATTTATCACAATCGTTAATTTTTCGTTTTGCTCATTATTCTCGAAGACATTGTTTTTGATAATCCATTTTTCCATAAGTTTCTCCTTTAATTTTGGTTAGATTAATATATCCATCCTACCTTTGAATAGATTGCAAGAGGTTTAGGTAAGAATTCAATTTTTTATAATATACAAAAAAAACAATGTAAAATCAAGTTAAATTCCTGCTTTTTCCTATTTATATGAAGTAATAAGTGTTTTATATCGATCGAAAAATATTATTTTTGTGATATTAATTATATTACACACACTTATGGAACAAAGAAGAAGCTTTATCAAAGATTTATTGCAATCGACAGATGTTGATCGTGATATAAATGCAAAAGGTTGGGTAAGAACCAAAAGAGGGAATAAACAAGTAGCCTTCGTTGCTTTAAACGATGGATCTACTATTAATAATATCCAGATTGTAATTGATATAGCAAATTTTGATGAAGATCAAATTAAAAATATAACCACCGGGGCAAGTATTAGTGTAAACGGAACACTTGTAAAATCAATGGGGAAGGGACAAAGTGTAGAAATTCAGGCTAAAGAGATTAAAATTTACGGCACAGCTGATCCTGAAACTTATCCTTTACAGAAAAAAGGCCATACACTGGAGTTTTTACGTGAAATTGCGCATTTAAGATTTCGAACTAATACATTTGGTGCTATTTTCAGAATACGTCATGCAATGTCGTTCGCCGTTCATAAATATTTTAACGACAGAAACTTTTACTATTTACATACACCGATAGTAACCGGATCTGATGCAGAAGGTGCAGGAGAAATGTTTCGTGTTTCGACTCTTGATATGAAAAATCCTCCTAAAACAGAAGATGGGGAAATTGATTTTTCTGAAGACTTTTTTGGGAAAGAAACCAATTTGACTGTTTCGGGTCAATTGGAAGCCGAACTTGGAGCTACTGCATTATCTAATGTATATACTTTTGGCCCTACATTCAGAGCAGAAAATTCTAATACTCCGCGTCACTTGGCAGAATTTTGGATGATAGAGCCGGAAATGGCTTTTTATGATATTGATGATGACATGGATTTGGCTGAAGATTTTTTAAAATATTTAATTAAATATGCACTTGAAAATTGTAAAGATGATCTTGAGTTCTTAAATAAAATGTATGATAATGAACTTATTGAAAGATTAAACTCTGTTGTAGAAAATAAATTCGAACGTATTACATATACCGAAGCAATTGATGTTTTATTAAAAGCTGATCAGAAATTTGAGTTCCCAATAAAATGGGGCTCTGATTTACAATCGGAACATGAGCGTTACTTAGTTGAAAAATATTATAAAAAGCCGGTTATGGTAAGCGATTATCCAAAAATAATTAAAGCTTTTTATATGAAGCAAAACGATGATGGAAAAACGGTTCGTGCTTTAGATGTTCTGTTTCCAAGAATTGGAGAAATAATTGGAGGTTCGCAAAGAGAAGAAGTTTACGAAAAGTTATTGGATAGAATTAAAGAAATGGGTATTCCTGAAAAGGATATGTGGTGGTATCTTGAAACAAGAAAGTTTGGCACTGTACCTCATAGTGGTTTTGGGTTAGGTTTCGAAAGATTAATTCTCTTTGTAACAGGGATGTCGAATATTCGTGATGTGATTCCATTCCCAAGAACACCTAAGAATGCAGAATTTTAATTAAATTTAAGCAAATATTTTGCACAGTAAATGTTAAAACAAAGTTTACAACAAAAGTTATTACAAAAACTTTCACCTCAGCAAATTCAAATGATTAAACTGTTGGAAATTCCAACTATTCAGCTTGAACAAAGAATTAAAAAGGAGATGGAAGAAAATCCTGTGCTTGAAGAAGGCAAAGACGAAGAAGAACTTCAAGAGAACGAAGAAGAAGAAATATCTGAAGAAAATCTTGAAAACAATATCGATGAGTTTTCTCTTGATGATTACATTAATGACGAAGATATTCCTTCTTATAAATTATCAACAAACAACTATTCAAAAGATGATAAAAAAGAAGATATCCCTTTTTCTATTGGGATATCTTTTCATGAACATTTACAAAATCAAATCGGATTAAGAAATCTTACTGAAAAAGAAGAAGTATTAACTTTATATTTAATTGGAAACCTTGATGATGATGGATATGTTCGACGAAACCTTGAGGCAATAGTTAACGATCTGGCGTTTTCGCAAAATATTGAAACCGACGAAGATGAGCTTATTGAGGTATTAAGAATTATTCAGGACCTGGAACCTACCGGTGTAGGTGCAAGAAATCTTCAAGAGTGCTTATTGCTTCAGATAGAAAGTAAAGATCTGGAAATACCGGAAATAAAACTATCCCGTAAAATTTTGAAATATTATTTCAACGAATTTACCAAAAAACATTACGAAAAAATTATTACACGTTTAGATATCGCGGAAGAAGAATTAAAAGTTTCGATAAACGAAATTTTAAAACTTAATCCAAGACCGGGTAATAGTTTTTCTGATTCTTCAGGGGTTATCCAAACCCTTGTTCCTGATTTTATTCTTGAAAATAACGAGGGGAAATTGCAATTATCTTTAAATTCAAAAAATGCTCCAGAACTCAGATTAAGCTATACTTATACTGAGATGCTACAATCCTACTCTCATAAAAGCAAAAGTGAAAAAACAAAAAGAGACAAGGAGGCAATTACTTTTGTGAAACAAAAACTTGATTCGGCAAAGTGGTTTATTGATGCTATAAAACAGCGCCAAAATACCTTGATGCTGACCATGAATGCGATTATTGAGTATCAGCATAATTATTTTCTTGAAGGTGACGAATCTTCACTTAAACCTATGATATTAAAAGATATTGCAGAAAAAACAAACTTAGACATTTCAACCATCTCGCGTGTTGCAAACAGCAAATATATTCAAACACATTTCGGTATTTACTCATTAAAATATTTTTTCTCTGAAGGATTACAAACAACATCAGGAGAGGAAGTATCTACCAGAGAAATTAAATCTATATTAAAGGAATGTATTAAGAACGAAGAAAAGAAAAAACCTTTAACTGATGATAAATTAACCAATATACTGAAAGAAAAAGGTTATGAAATTGCGAGAAGAACTGTTGCAAAATACCGTGAACAATTAAATATTCCTGTAGCCCGTTTAAGAAAAGAATTATAATATGGGTAAGGCTTCTGCTAAAATATTTTCTATATTATTTCATCCTCTTTTACTGCCAAGTATTGGGATTCTTATTCTTTTTAATTCTGGATCAGTATTAGAATACTTACCATATCAGGCTAAAAAGGTAATTTTACTTGTTGTTGGTGTAAGCACATTTATTTTACCTTTAACTTTTGTGCCATTTTTTATCTTTCAAAAAATAATTAAGAATGTGCAAATGGAAAACAATCGTGAAAGATTAATTCCTTTTTTCGTAACATCTGTTTTATACTTTTTCTGTTATTACTTACTAGGAAGATTAGGTGCGCCTCCTACAATTTTAAAATTCATTCTTGCTGCAACAACAACCGTAGTAATTCTTTTTCTTCTTTCATTTAAATGGAAAATAAGCGCTCACATGATGGGCCTGGGAGGATTAACAGGAGCCCTGATTGCCGTGTCTTTTAGGCTAAATGTAAATCTTGAATATTTTATTGTGGTTTCTGTAATCGTATCCGGAATTATTGGCTATTCCAGGTTAAAACTCAAAACTCACAAACAATATCAGGTATATGCCGGTTGGTTGACCGGAATATTTATTTCACTAATGGTTATATTTTTCTTTTAACTTAATTATTCTTACTTCTAACATGTTGGACTCCTGAATATGGATATCCGGAAAATCCAAAGCTTTTTTAACTGATTTATTTAAATTAAATTTTCTTTGAGAAACCGAATAAAAAAATCCACTTTCCATTAAATACTTTGCTAAATATTCTTGTTCGGTCTGACCGGGTGTTGGAACTAAAACAGCTTTCTTTTTTAATAAAAACAAATCCATAACCGAGCTATATCCTGAACGACATACTATTATTTCCGACATTGAAATTAATGGGATTAGCTCCTCTGTATTTATAACATTATAAACAGGAAAATTAAAGGCATTCCCGCACTCTTCTGAAGTTCCTCTTACAATCACAAATTGTAAATCAGCTTTTTTAGTTTGTTCATAAATGATTTTTTCGAAAATGTTTCTTTGCGGTTCTGGTCCCGATAAAAGAAAAAGAACATCAATCTTTTTTCCCGGGTATTCTAATTTATTATTCGTAAATCTTGATAACGGACCAATAAAATAACTATTTCTCGGTTTGGTTTTAATGTGCGACAATTCTCCAGCCAGGTTAACTTTTCCAATAAAATCTGGAATCCAGCACTCATCATATCTTTTTATTATTCCGATTGATATATATTGATAAATTGGTTCTAGAAATTTTAATAATCCCGGGAACTTAACTTTTAACTGATGAGTCATAAAAATATTGTATGTGTTACTGCTCCATAATCCAAATCTGTTATCAGAAAATACAATATCAATATTGTGTTCTTTTACTATTTTTTTAAGCTCTCTATGTTCTTTTATTGTCCACAATAATATTCTGGGAATAAGCAAAAGCATCTTTAAAATTTGCGATCCTGATTTTGAATAGCGAACGTTATAACCAGAAAAATTTATGAATTTTAACTTAGGAAATTCTTTATCTAAAAACCGGTAAGTATCCCCACTAGCAGCAATTATCACCTCAAATTTATGCTTAACAAATAATCTGATTACAGGAACATCTCTTGTTGCATGTCCTAAGCCCCAGTTTAAAGGGCAAATGAGTATTTTTTTTCTGACGCTCATTAAATCTCTGTTTGTTCAAATTTATGAAAAAAATTCTGTACATATATTTAACCTAAATTATTTATGTTTTGGGCTAAAGCCCTTTTTATTAACTGATTAACTAACCCCAGCCTTAAGGCTGGGG
>JAUWQL010000115.1 GCA_030611105.1 Bacteroidales bacterium | reverse complement strand
GTAATGGGGCATGCCCCATTACCTTCAATTATTATCTAATCTGTTGCACTTACTAATTGAATTTTCGAGATACATAATTTTTTCAAACATAGACTTTTATTTCAACTTTTTTATTTTTTTATCTGTGAGATGCAGATAGTTTTCCCCACTAACTACTTCTTCCTCTGTTTTTTGTTCTAGTTGTTTTCTTGCATTTCCTGCTATCTTTCCGCCTTCTTTTGCTGCAAACTTGTTCTCGACAAAACCTTGTGCGTCTTTTTTTTTAGCGATTTCTGTAGTTGATGCTTCCCCAAGCATGTTAAAGATAAGCTCAAGGTCAGTCATATGATCACGAAGATTTTGATTCTTAAATTTTGGATTAAGACCTTTAATCTTTTTATGGTCTTTAATGCTTACTCCAAAAATGGCTTTGGAAATCTCGTTTGTTAGTATTCCATATTCTCTTTTTTCTTCAACTCCTCTTTCATTCCATTCTTCAGTGAGGGTCTGTCTTACTGCAATACCTCTAAGTCGTTTGTCAACCCATTCTTTTGAGTATCCTTTGAGTTTATAGTATCCTTTTGCTCTATCTTGTGCAAGTTCAGGGTTTTCTATTTCTTGAATTCTTTCATACCCTACCTTTGCCAACCATTGTTTGAATGGTTCGGCTTTTTTAGAAGGTATTGATTGGACAATCCTAAACATATTTTCTGTATTTGCACAGTCTGTTGCGTATCTTTTGCTATCTGAAGACTCTAATTTCAGTTGTACCCAAATTGGGGACAACTCAAGTGCTATAAAATCTCTGTCTTTAACTTTACCCCAATATTGTCTGGGTGTTGGACTATCTGTTAAAACCTCAACAACGTCAATTATTGAGAAAAACCATTCTTCATTATGCCAAATTCGCCTAATTTTTTTATCTTGAAAAACGACAATTTTATTTTTTCCTTCCATTTCTAAATAGAATAATACTTCTTCTTTAAATATTTTAAGCATATCTGTCTTGTGATTAATGAAAACAAAGAACTGAAAAAAGTTACGGATGATGTTACAAAAATCTTGTCATCACTAAATCAAGTTCAGGAATCGTCTATTCCCGAAATCATTCTTTCACTAACGGGTCTATTTAACCAACTTATTGATGCAGACAAACATTATCAGCGTAAGGAATATCTTATTTTTCCATATCTTGAAAAAACAGGTGTAACCGGCCCTCCTAAAGTAATGTGGGGTAAGCATGACGAAATCAGGGAGCAATTAAAAGGAAGTTTAGAGGTTCTTAAAACGAAGGATATATCTAAAGAAGATCTTATCGTATCTGCTGAACTTATTTTACAACCTGCAGTAAAAGGAGTAGCAGAAATGATAATTAAGGAGGAGGAAATTTTATTGCCTATGGCAATGGATGCTTTAAGTGATGGTGATTGGCACGAAATCCAAAAACAATCCTTAGAAATTGGTTATTGCTTATACGATCCAAAAACAGAATGGAGACCAAAAGGAGTTGAAGAGGAATCAATTAATTTGGTCCAAAAGGAAGGTGGTAATATTCAACTACCATCAGGAAACTTCACTGCTGAAGAGTTATTAGCAATTCTGAATACTCTGCCTATTGATATAACATTTGTAGATAAGAATGACAAAGTGAAGTACTTTTCTCAAAGTAAAGATCGAATTTTTCAAAGAAACAGGGCTATTTTAAATCGTGATGTAAGGCATTGTCATCCACCGGCTAGTGCACATATTGTTGATAAAATCATTGATGATTTTAAAAGTGAAAAACAAACACAAGCTCCATTCTGGATTAATATGGGCGATAAAATGATTCACATAGAATATTTTGCATTACGCAACGACAAAGGTGAATATTTGGGAACTCTGGAAGTTTCTCAGGACATTGCCGGATATAGGAAACTAAAAGATGAACAACGAATATTATCTTATAAATAAAGAATCATGGAAAACAAAGAAAAATTAATTATAACACCAAAAACAAAAATCTCTCAGGTTATAAATTCATATCCGCAGTTAGAAGATGTATTAATCGAATATGTACCAACATTTGAAAAACTAAAAAATCCTATTTTACGAAAAACCATAGCAAAAATCACTACTCTGCAACAAGCATCTGCAGTTGGTAATGTTAGGGTTGAAGATTTAATTAACCGATTACGGCAAGAAATTGGACAGGATCTATATTCAGATAGTGTGGATATTGGCTATAATATAAAGAAACCTCAATGGTTTTCTGAAGAATTAATTGCTACAGAATTTAATGCAAAAGATATGTTAGCAAGGGGAGAGCATCCTGTTAATCAGGTTATAGCAGATTTAAACAGTATGGATAATGGCAAAATATATAAACTTATAACTCCTTTTCTGCCTGCACCTTTAATTGATAAAGCATTAAGCCTTAAAGTACAACATTGGGTTGAAAAGATTGGTGATGATGATTTCAACATTTACTTTTATAAAAAGTAATTAATATTATCTGAATGATTAAGCGTAGCCTGCCTGTCGGCAGACAAGCGTTATTACTGCGCTTTTTTTGTGATTTATTGTAATAAAATGTAATTTAACATTTTATTATTAACCCAAAAAATAAAGGAGATATTTAAAATGAAAAAATTATTATCAATAGCATTTATTGCTATAATGATGTTATCTGCCCTTCATGTATCGGCACAGGTTAGCGAAGAACAAGCAGCTACAGATGTTATAAATGCCTATAAAAACAAAGATATAGCATTATTAAAAAAATACGCTACCGGTATAATGGTGCATGTTATAAATGAAAGTTTTTTCGAGAGTGATGATGGTAAACCTTTGGTAGCAATTGCTGAAAAATGGGATGGAACTATCAGGGAGATTCGTTATTCAAAAGGTGATATGATGGGAAAAACAATATTGCTTGCAAGTGTTTATTTTAGTGATAACGATAATGGAAATTTAAATACTGTTTTATTGAGTAGTTATGAAAATTCAGAATGGAAAGCTTTTGTATATGGTATTAGTGATATTCCAAGATCTGAATTTGAACAAGGATCTAAAGAGTTGTCAGAAGCAGGAAGTGCCGAAGAAACAAAACCAGTAGAAAATGGTCATTCCGATTTTTCAATTGAAATGGCAAATGGAGATACCTATGAAAAACCATCTGCTGAAAAATTAAAAGAATTATTAAAAAGTCTTAACGATGATAATTTTTTCTTGATTCTTAATTGTAAAGAAGGCTTTTTACAGACTACTACTTCAGAAAAAGGATATATAGTACAGTATAGCGATGATAACGGAATGTTCGAAGCCGAAGATTACTTTACATTTGAAATGTTAGTCGATATATTTGTTACTTACATTGATAATGATGATGCCTGGAAAAGCAAAGCTAAATGGCTTGAAATGTGAGCTTGCTATAATTAATATAATTAAGGTGTTGTTTAAAATCAGCACCTTTTTACTTAAATTATGCTGTTTAATTATAAGATCAGCATGAATTTTTTAATATAAAAGTTGTAATATAAAACCCTGTCTTTTATATTTGTAACATATGGCAACTAATCACATAAAAAACTTTTGGGACGAAGAATGGAAAGATCTTGTATTTGATAACTTAACCGAAAGACACAAATACAAAATCTCTAATTATGGAAGAATAATAAGTTATTATTACGATAAAAATGGAGTTTCATTAAAGTTAGGAGTATCAGGATTATACAAATCTTTTTCTATTAGAGATAAGTATAGTAATAAAATACGCAGGTATATACACAGATTAGTTGCAGAATATTTTTTAGATAAACCAAAAGAAAATCAAGAATGGGTTATACATTTAGATAATAGTAAACATAATAATTATTATAAAAATCTTAGATGGGCTAGTAAAAAGGAAAAGCAAATTCATCAGGATAAAATGATACCCAGATCGCAATATAACAGAATACAGGGATTTCGAGCATATTCAAAACTTACAGAATCGCAGGTAAAACTTATAAAGCGTAAAATAAACGATCCCAACAGAAAAACCCGTATGAAAATAATAGCCAAAAGATACGGCATATCCGAAATGCAACTCTACCGCATAAAATCAGGCGAGAACTGGGGAAGCGTTTCTCCTGATTAATAAATAATTGGATTGCACTTTAAATTTTTATAACTTGTTTCTTCATAAGCGAATTATAAACCCAAATATTTACTTAACAATCAAATCCAATGAAGAAACTATTTTTTATGACTATTTTATTGGCATTAACAGGAATTTATACTGTTAGTGCACAAGGATTTCAACCTCCGGCTGAGGGAAAAGTTGTTGTTTATTTTGCACGTGTCACAAAGTATGGAAAACCAACTTCTTTTGAATACTTTCACCAGGATAAATATATTGGTGTTTTTAAAGGCAGTCAATATATGCGTTATGAATGTGAACCCGGGAAACAGTTATTTTGGGCTTCGTCTGAAAATAAAGAATTTATTACCGCCGAATTAGAAGCAGGAAAAACCTATATTGTAATGGTTGATGTAATTATGGGCGTTATGAAAGCTCATGTTGGATTAACTCCAATAGATGCAGACGATTCTGAGCAATTTGAAAGGGCAAAATCTCTTATAAATAAAAAGGCTCCTACTATAACGCCTGAAGATAAGATTACAAAGATGAATAAGAAATTGGCGAAGTTTATTACAGCTAAACTGGAAATGTATGAATCTACCTGGAAGGATGAGAAAAATTTTAAACATCTTTCAGCCGATATGGCTATACCAGATGATCAATTGTAATTTTTAATTAAAAAAAAGAAATCCCCTCCCGATAATTATAGGAAGGGGATTTTTATAAAATATATTTATCGAGATAATCTTATTTTTTAATACATCTCACATAATAATAATTTTTCTTTTTAGCTTTTTCGTTCAATTCAACCTTGCCTTTCGAGTCTATATAATAATAGCCGGCTTTATCACCATCATTAAATAAGTATTTTGCCGTATAAAAATCTGATTTACTATCTTCATCGTAAATCATTTTACCTCCAAGTAAAAGATTAAACCCTGTACCACCAAATGGATGCAGGATTTTTAAGTTATTTGCTGCCTTGTTTATTAAAAGATATTTCCATTCTGCTGAAGTTGGAATACGCCATCCATCAGGACATCCGGAGTTTATAACTTCAAGTTTATACATGTGCCCAAATAGTTCACAGTCGGTTTTAATGTTATCTCTACATGAACTATTTTCTCCTAAATTAAAACTAAGATTTTCCGACATCCATACCTTATTTTCAATCTCAACATAGCCATATTCTTTCTGATCTCTGTTATCAATAAAAGTTCCATTTTTGATCTGATCCCTTTTATTGATATAATCTTCATTATCCAAAACACAACGCACTTTTGCTTTTTCGTTAGTCTGTTTCTTAACCCAACCGGCATAGCCTTTTTTATTACCCGGAAAAGCAATTAGTTTTTTGCTGTTTTCTTTATCTTTTTCATTTATCCAGTAAGTATTATAAGTATAGTAATGTGGGTTCATCCAATAATCATTACTGCTAAGGTTAAAGCTCCAAACTCCTGATGCACTCAGTCTTTCGCTAAGAACTTCCTTTTGATTTTCGAGCTTAATAGATGGTTGAAATTCTTTAAAAAGCTTTTCCCATTCTTCCTTTTCGGGCAATCGCCAACCTGCAGGACAACGATCCGAAGTTTCTTTATATAAATAACTACCCGTTATATCACGCTTTAACCAAATAGCATCACCCAGATATTGCCATTCCATTTTCTCGCCTGTAAACGGATGATTCGTAATGCCTTCCACCGGGTTTAGATTAATTTCTTTCTCAATAATAGCTTCAATATTTGCAAGATAAATTGAACTTTGCACACAGCGCACATTCAATTCTTCAGTTTTATTGCGTAATTCCTTACTGATTTTATTTTCTTCAAGTCGTATTACACGTGCAAAGTACTTATCAGAATAACCAGTGTATAACATCTTGTTTTCGGAACTGGTCCAGAATGCTAATGCCTTCTGATTAGGGTACAAGCTTACATTATAATTGCATTCTTCAATAAAAAAGCCTGTATTGGATAATTCATTTAAATTAATGTCACGTAAACCATGTTCTTTTACTTTTTCTGTTTTTACGCCAAATTTAACCTCAAGAGCCATCCAGTCCTCATCGGTAGGTAGCTTCCAGTTATCAGGGCATGCTTTTTTAGCATTTGAATTATTGAAATATCCACCACAATTTCCATCAGTTTTAGCAGATTTTAAATTTTGAGTCATCCATTTGGTTTTACCATACCTAACCCAATTGTATGTGTAACCAATTTTATCTGTAATATTTCCTTTTTTCTTCTGATCAACAGTATAATATTCCGCGAAAACCTTAAAATACATTTTGCTTTTAACGTTTTCAATGTGATCAACCCACACAACAAATTTTTTAGTTGTGCCGGGTAAAATACTGTCACCAACATCACCATATACTTTATCAATCACTTTCCAATCCTGATTGTTAGCAGAATATAAAACACTGACTTTAAAAATATCATCACCAGACCCGTTAAGATCATACTGAAAAGATAATTCACCACCTTTTTGCTCTGTTTTTAGATTTTCAATTTTTTGGGCATTCATGCTTACCACTGTAAAACAGAATAATAATGTAATAAGATATTTCATTTTGTTAAGATTTAGATGAATAGAATAGAAATATAAAGATATTATTTAGTCACTATAAATACAAAAGTTGCACCATAAAAGTATTATAGTTTTTAATATATTATTAACTTTGAGATGTATGACACTTCAAAGAGAGAATATTGTAAAGTTCCTAAACCGTTTTAATGGTCTGTAAAGATTCACATTATTAATTGCTTTAGCTGTAGTTTAAAATAGCGTGTATAAAAGTATCGGGCTAAAGCCCAATATTAATAAGGATTCCATAACCCCAGGCTTAAGCCTGGGGTCAGTGATGCGCTATTTACCGGGCTTTAGCCCAAAATATTATACAGTTTTCAACGCTATATTAAACTAGAGCCATCACTTTTTTAAGATTTTAACACATAGTCAATCGATTATGTAATTATATTTTTAACAAATAAATTTTATACATGAAAAAAATAATCGTACTGGGAGCTGGCATGGTTGGAAAAGCTATGGCCATTGATTTATCCACTAAATATAAAGTTAAATCAGTTGATATTGATAAAGATTCTTTAGACTTTTTATCAAACAATTATGAAATAGATACTGAAGTTCTTGATGTTACAAACGAAAAAGTTCTTTCAGATGCAATCAGAGATTTTGATTTGGTTATTTCTGCTGTTCCTGGTTTCCTGGGTTTGCAAACTATGAAAAATGTTATCAGAAATAAAAAAGATTTAGTTGATATTTCCTTTTTACCTGAAGGTGTTTTAGATCTTGATAAAATGGCTAAAGAACACGGCGTAACGGTTATTATGGATTGTGGTGTAGCACCCGGAATACCAAATATTATTGTAGGATACCATAATGAGCAAATGAAAATTGAGAGCTTTGAATATATGGTAGGTGGTTTGCCTAAAGTTCGTGCTTTCCCATTTGAATATAAAGCTCCCTTTTCGCCATGTGATGTTATAGAAGAATATACTCGCCCGGCACGATATGTAGAGAACAGGCAGATAGTAACAAAGCCAGCGATGAGCGATACAGAATTGATTGAATTTGAAAACGTGGGTACTTTAGAAGCTTTTAATTCAGATGGCTTAAGATCATTGATTTATACGCTGGATAATATTCCAAATATGAAAGAAAAAACTTTGCGTTTTCCCGGCCATATAAAAATGATACAGGCGCTGAAATCCGCAGGTTTTCTCGATCATAAGCCTTTAAAGGTAAAAGGCAAAGAGTTTATTCCTTTTGATATTACTTCGGAAATTCTTTTTAAGGCCTGGAAATTAAATCCTGAGGACAGGGAATTTACTATTATGAGAATAGTAGTTCGAGGCGAAGAAAATGGCATTAAAAAAGAAATTACATACGACTTATACGATGAGTACGACCCTGTTAAAAAATTGTCGTCTATGGCTCGTACGACTGGATTTACTGCAACAGCAGCGGTAGATATGATTTTAAATAACGTATTTAATGAAAAAGGGATGTTCCCTCCGGAACTTGTTGGAAAAAATCCTGAGTGTTATAAATACATTATGGCTTACTTAAAAGAGCGTAATATTAATTACCTAAAGAGTGAGAAAAATATATAAATCTTTAAGTGCTTGATCAGAACCGAAATGAAAATATAATTAAATTCGCAAGCCGTGGCACGGATTTTATAATAGTCAGTAAATTAATTAAAATTTACTGTTATCCATGTAAATGATCCGTGCTACGGCTAATTATTTGAAAACAATACTTCAAACACACTTTTCACGTTGAGCTTGCCTGCAATAGGCAGGTATAGTCGAAATATCTTATTTTCAATCCTGACGATTCTTTGACTTTGCTTATAATGATTGGTAATTTTACTTTTTTTGGACAAGCACTTTGTTTACTCTTACATAAAAATCTATTCACATTTTTATTGGGAATATTGGTAATATGACTATATTTAGATGCAATTTAAATGTTATGGAATGATTGGTAAGTTTGTTAAGTATATAGGTGTTTTATTTATTTATTTTATTCTATTTCAAACTTCGGTTTGCGCTCAAAAGAGTACTGCGAATTTGTTTCCTCGTACAACTTTAGATTTTTATATTCTGGAAAGTGAACTTTCAGAAGGAAATTATGTAGTTGGAGATATGTATGAACTGGGTTTTATCGAATACGATAATAAAAAGATTTCAAATGGCAGACCTATACATGATAGAATGATAACACTGAGATCTGAATTCACAATTGATAGCATCTATTCTACTCAGGATCTGTACCTAGTTGTATTGCCAGTTGATTATCCTTGTAAAATCTATATTAACGGAGACCAATTGTTTATTAGGGGAAACTATAAAAATGGCTATACAAACCGAATGCATTGTTCTGAAAATATTTTATTACCTCCTTATAAAATAAATTATAACGATAAAAACGAAATAGCTTTTCAATTGTACCCAAAGGAAGGCGAATCTCATCCTTTAGGTCAAGTATTTATTTCAAACTCCCAAGATGCAACCAAGTATGTTTTTTATAGAAATCTTTTAGGAACTAAATTAATTTTTGCATTGTCTTTATGTAGCTTTGTATTTTTTGTATTTTTCCTGATAATCTACATCACCCGTAGAGAATATCAAAAACAATATTCTTTGTTTTTTGCTTTTATGAATTTGTTTTTCATAATAAGTTTTATTAATAATATTTTTTCTTATAATTTTTCAAATACCTTTTTGCTTGAGAAAATTGCACGAGCAGGTTTCCCTATATTAATTTTTGTTGGAATCTGTTTTTTGCTTGAATACACTAATGTTTTCAAGAAAAAGAAAATCATAAAAGCAGTACTTTTATTGGTTTATCTTCCGGCAATGATTATGGTTGTAATTCCCGGAACAACAACGGAAGCAATTAAGGCTTATAATTCATATCCATTAATTTCATTATTTTTTGGGACCTTTTTCTTATTTATAATAACACTTTTATACTTTCTGAAAGAAAAGAATTTAAAATCAACTCTCCTTTTAATTATCTACCTTTTAAATATGATAGCTAGTTTGCATGATGGATATTACTTTGCAGTTTTAAAAGTAAAACCTTTTTTATTATTAACACCAAATACTTTATTTGGCATCAATCTTATTATCTTTTTTATTTTGGCCGTTGATCATTCTAAACTTTATCATGTTGCTTTAGATAGTTCTAAAGAATTAGAAAAGTTGAATCAGGAACTGGAATTACTTGTTGAAAAGCGAACCCAGAAAACTATTGAATATGCTAATAAGCTTGAGGAAGCTAATAAAACAAAAGATAAATTCTTTTCAATTATTGCTCATGATTTAAAAAATCCATTTAATACATTAATAGGATATTCTGATGTTTTAAAATCGGATTTTAGAGAATATGGACAGGATGAAATATACGAGCAATTAAATATTATATATAACACCTCAGTAAATGGTTATGCTCTTTTAGAAAATCTTTTAAAATGGTCACAGTCGCAAACAGACAAAATAGTGTTTGAACCTGTAAAAGTTAACTTGCATGAGATAATTCAAATGTGTATTGATGATGTGGAACATCAATGCCTATTTAAAGATATTGATATAATTAATGATGTACCTAAAAATTACCATATTATCGCCGATAAAAATTTGCTAAAAACGATTTTACGTAATTTAATTAGTAATGCGGTTAAATTTACTCTTAGGAATGGTATGGTTTCTATAAGTTCAAATAAAGATGATAAAGCGACAGAAGTATCTGTTAAAGATACTGGAATAGGTATGTCTGAAAGTGAATTGCAGAATCTTTTTAAAATTGATAAAGTTTATTCTAAACCCGGAACTAATAAGGAAAAGGGAAGTGGATTAGGTTTAATACTGTGTAAAGAATTTGTTGAAAAACATGGTGGTAAAATATGGGTTGAAAGCGAATTAGAAACAGGAAGCGTATTTAAATTTACCATTCCCAAAATTATACAAATGAACTAAATCAGTTCTAATTTATCACATTTATATCTTAAACCTCATAATTTAATATTGAATATTTGTAGGTTTTTTCCTTTTAAACTTTGATAGTTTATGGTAATCATATATTTTAGAAAACTTTAAATATTATTAATTAATTAGTAAAAGTATTATGAAACGAAGTCCAATTGCAATTTTCTTAAATGGAGTAGAAAAAGTAGGAAATGCATTACCGCATCCTGCTACCTTATTTGGTAGTTTTGCTTTAATTGTATTGGTGTTATCAGCTATATTTTCAGCTATTGGTTCTTCTGCAGTACATCCTGGAACAGGAGAAGTGTATGAGGCTATAAATTTATTATCGCGTGATGGAGTTCATATGATTCTGACACAAATGGTGAAAAACTTTACCAATTTTGCACCATTAGGAATTGTAATTGTTGCAATGCTAGGAATTGGACTTGCTGAAAATTCGGGTTTAATTGCTGCTTTAATCAGAAGCCTGGTTATTTATTCACCCGAACGGTATTTAACATTTATAATAGTTTTAGCCGGAATATTATCCAACCTGGCATCAAGTGTAGGTTATGTATTATTAGTCCCTTTAGCAGGTATAATATTTATTGCAGTCGGAAGGCATCCTATTGCGGGAATGGCAGCTGCTTTTGCAGGAGTCTCAGGTGGTTATTCTGCAAATTTGGTATTAGGAACAATTGATCCTTTATTAGCTGGATTGTCACAAGAAGCAGCCAGATTGGTGGATCCTGCTTACCATGTAAACCCAACAGCAAATTATTATTTTATGGTTGCATCTACAGTTGTTATTGCGGTTTTAGGAACATGGATTACTGAGAAGATAATTATTCCAAGGCTTGGAACTTACAACAATGATAATATTAAAAAAGAAGAAATATCCAGATTAACTTCAATTGAGAAAAAAGGAATAAAAAGATCTTCGTTACTATTTTTGGGATTAATTGTTTTACTTTTAATTGGTTTAATACCTGAGAATGGTATATTAAGAGGCACTGATGGCTCATTCTTGAAATCACCTGTACTAAAGGGAATTGTTGCTGTATTATTTTTAGTGGCCGGTTTAATGGGAGTAGTTTATGGTGTAGTTACCGGAAAATATAAGAATGATTCTGATGTAATGAAAGGGATGACAGAATCAATGAAAACTCTGGCTTCCTATATTGTTCTGGTATTTTTTGCAGCTCAGTTTGTTGAATATTTTAATTGGAGTAACCTGGGAATTATACTTGCCATAAATGGAGCAGACTTTATTCAAAGTCTCAACCTTGGATTAATTCCATTGGTTATCATGTTTGTAATTTTCGCAGGTATGATCAATCTTGTGATGGGAAGTGCCTCTGCAAAATGGGCATTATTAGCACCTATTTTTGTGCCTATGTTTATGTTTCTAGGTTATACTCCGGAATTAACCCAAGTTGCATACAGAATAGGAGATAGTGTAACAAATATCATTTCTCCTATGATGAGTTTCTTTGCATTAATTATTGCATACTTTCAAAAATATGATGAAAAAATCGGGATTGGAACTATAGTTGCTACTATGTTGCCATATTCAATAATATTTTTTATTGGATGGATAATTCTTCTTATAGCGTGGTTGCTTATAGGAATGCCTCTGGGCCCAGGTGCAGGAATTCATTTGTAAAACATGTTCGTTATTGCGAGCTATTAACCTGAGTTCGGTATAAGAATTAATTTACAGAAAGCAAATAGAGTGTGAGATTTGAGGAAGAAAACTTGAAGTAATAACGGGTTATTTCAAAAGATTTCTTCTTTAAAGATTGCGCTATATTTGCTTTCCCTATG
>JAUWQL010000084.1 GCA_030611105.1 Bacteroidales bacterium | reverse complement strand
GAGCCTACTTCTGTTTAACTTGATAAAACAAATATATTTATTAGATTATTTAATGCAAATTATTGTTGAAAAAAACAGCCTCCTTTTTGTCCACTTGAGAACATTGTGTTAAAAACAGCCTCCTTTTTGTCTATTATACCTGCTTTTCGTAATCGTTTTCTTAAAAATAATCCTAATCGGCAATTATACGATTTTGAAATATCTTTAATAATTACTTTAGTCGGATCCAAACGCCCCCAGCCCCTAACGAGCTAACAATCTTCAAACCCTTTTGTAAACTATGATATATTAATAAAACTTTGGGAGATAAGGTATCAATTGCATCAACAACATAATCGAATGGTTTATCTAAAATCTCAATCATTCGATCATCTTTAATATATTCCTGAATAATATTTAATTTAATATCGGGATTTATATCAAGAAGTCTTTTACCAACAACTTCGGCTTTAGGTTTATTCATTGTACTTTCTAAAGCAATAAGTTGCCTGTTTTTATTAGAAGGATGTAAAAAATCGCCATCAATAATGGTAAGTTCTCCAATTCCTGCACGGCAAAGGCTTTCTGCAGCATAAGCCCCTACTCCACCTAATCCAACAACCAGAACATGAAAATTTTTAAGTTTCTTAACTTTGTCTTTCCCAATTAATAATTCCGTTCGCTCTTGCCAGTATTCACTATCCATTCAATAAACTATTAAGATTATTAATTAATTGTTTTTTTAAATTCTCAGTATTCATATTAAACTTTTTTGCCGCCACAGAATATAAATCCTTAATATCAATATTAAAATCATCTGTTTCGAGAAATATTTTATCGACAGGTAATTCACCAAGATAAGCACTTAATTTTGAGCCGGGATTATTTATATGATGACATAGCGATAAATAAAATCCATGATAAATAAAATCCATTGCCATTTGTTTGCTCCCGTTAAAATGATGTATTACCCAGGGGATTTTAGATTTTGATTCAATTTTCAATTTTAAAACTTCATTGTGTGCCTTAACTGAATGAACGATTAAAGGTAAATTGTATTTATCAGCAATCTTAATGTGAGCTATAAAAACTTTTTTTTGAGTTTCCAAATCCACCCCCTTTAATTTATCCAAACCAGTTTCTCCAATAGCAATTATTGATTTATCGTGTATTAACTCTTCCAAACGTTCTGTAATCTTGCTTTCAGATAGCTGATCGGCATGCCATGGATGTAAACCTGCAGTAAAAAAAATCTTATCACTTTTTTTAATGATAAGATCATTTTGTAAAAATAAGCTTTGTATAACAATTTCATTTTCAGCTGGCATTTGCTGGTGCACATGGAAATTCAAATAATAATTCTCGGGGAAATTCATTGTAATTTGAAATTTGAAACTAGTAACCTGACTGCCCTGCCCGTCCGGCAGGCGGGCGTCAGGCAGGCTCTCAGCTTTATACAACTCGTTCCTGCTTAAATGTTTACATCAATACCACTAAACAGATTAAGAACTAATATTATTCTCTTTTAATATTATTTATTCCTGCTTGCAATCTTTTTAAGGTTTCTTCTTTACCTAATAATTCAGCAATTTCTAATACTCCCGGGCCAATCCCGGCACCTACCAATGTTAATCTGAATGGATTCATTATTTGTCCCATTCCAATTTCTTTTCCTTCTATAAAATCCTGAATTGCTTTTTCCATACTTTCATGATCAAAAATTTCCAGCTTCTCTAATTGCTTTTTTAATTCCGATAGCATTCCGGGAGTGTTTTCTTTCCAGCGTTTCTTAACAACCTTCGGATCATATTCCTTTGGAGCCTGAAACAAGAAAAAAGACTGATCCCAAAATTCAGATACAAAGTTAGCCCGCTCTTTAATCAACTTTACAACTTTAATTACAAAACTATCATCAACATTAATTCCTTTTTCTTTTAAGATAAGCTGATATGTTCTTGTCAATTTTTCATCTGATTTTCCAACAAGATATTTATGATTAAACCACTTGGCTTTCTCATAATCAAATTTAGCTCCGGCTTTATGCACTTTATGTAAATCAAAAGACGAAATAAGCTCTCGCAATGAAAGAATTTCTTTTTCTGTTCCCGGGTTCCAACCTAATAATGCTAACATATTTACAAAAGCTTCGGGGAAATATCCATCTTCACGATAACCTCTTGAAACTTCATCCGTTTTAGGATCGGTCCATTCAAGCGGAAATACAGGAAATCCCAGTGCATCACCATCCCGTTTACTTAACTTTCCTTTACCACTGGGTTTTAACAATAGTGGGAGGTGAGCAAAAACCGGCATAGTTTCTTCCCAACCAAATGCCCTGTACAACATAACATGCAATGGCAATGAAGGAAGCCACTCTTCACCCCTAATTACATGTGAAATTTTCATTAAATGATCGTCAACAATATTAGCCAAATGATATGTTGGCATCCCATCCGATTTAAAAAGAACTTTATCATCTAATTGATCAGTGTTTACTTTAACAGTTCCCCGAATAAGATCTTCAACGATTACCTCCTCATTTTCAGTCATTTTAAATCTTATTACAAAAGGGACTCCATCATCCAGAAGTTTATTTGTTTCGTCTCCGGACAAAGTAAGAGAATTTCTCATGCTGCCACGTGTAAGTGCGTTATATTGCTGAACACTGCTTTTTTCTCCTTTCAATTTTTCACGCATTACTTCTAATTCTTCGGCAGTATCAAAGGCATAATATGCATTTCCTGAATCTATCAACTTCTCTGCAAATTCCTTGTATATTTCTTTTCTGTCTGACTGACGATACGGGCCATAAACACCTCCTTCATCTATACCTTCATCTATTTCAATTCCACACCACCTCAACGACTCTACGATATAATCTTCAGCTCCATCCACATACCTGCTTTGATCTGTATCTTCTATTCTTAGAATAAATTGTCCATTATTTTTCTTTGCAAAAAGATAATTAAATAATGCAGTCCTGACTCCTCCTATATGCAGTGGACCTGTCGGGCTTGGCGCAAAACGCACTCTTACTTTTCTGTTATTCATGATAATAATATTTTACTCCCAGTTCAAGATAACTTTACCGCAATTTCCTTCATCCATTATTTCAAATCCCTTTTCAAATTCATTAATTGGGAATTGATGCGTAATCATTGGGCTTAAATTTAATCCGGAATGTAACATTTGCTCCATCTGATACCAGGTTTCAAACATTTCTCTACCATAAATTCCTTTTAAAGTAAGTCCTTTAAAAATTACTTTATCCCAATTAATTCCTGTTTTTGGAGGCAGTATCCCCAGCAATGATATTTTACCGGAATTATACATATGATCCAGCATATCGTTAAATGCATGTGGCGACCCGGAACATTCCAATCCAATATCAAAACCAACCATCCCAAGTTCTTTTACAACATCACCAAGATTTTCTTTTAATGGATTAACTACTCTTGTAGCACCCATTTTTTTTGCAAGTTCTATTCTGTATTCATTAGTCTCTGTCGCAACAACATAGCGTGCTCCTGCAAATTTAGCTATGGCCACACACATGCTACCAATTAAGCCGGCACCTGTAACCAGTACATCCTCTCCTATCAACGACCATGAAAGAGCTGTATGTGTAGCATTTCCAAATGGGTCCATGATAGCTAACATGTCATCAGGAATAGCCGGATTCATTTTCATAACATTAGATGCAGGAACAACAACATATTCTGCGAATGATCCATTTTTGTTAACACCTATTCCAATAGTATTTTCACAGACATGTTTACGTCCACGACGACAATTTCTACAATGACCACATGCTATATGTCCTTCGCCTGTAACCCTTTCTCCAACTTCAAATCCCGTAACTCCAATACCCATTTCAGCTACTGTTCCAACATATTCATGACCAATAGTCATAGGTGTTTTGATTGTATTTTGCGACCACTCATCCCAGCGGTATATATGCAAATCAGTCCCGCAGATAGCTGATTTTTTAACTTTAATAAGAATATCGTTAACTCCAACTTCAGGGATATCAACCTCTTCCATCCACAAACCTTTTTCAGGTTTAGATTTTACAAGAGCTTTCATTTTATTTGCCATAATATATTAATTTTATTATTGATGCTTTTCATAAAGCAAAAGTAAGGTATAAAAGCTTCTTTATGAAATTCAAAATTATCTTTTACAACACTTATCTTTTCTAAAACGAAAAACCCGGGTTAGCCCGGGTTTTTATTAATACAGCCTATTCAGGTTCTGTATTTTTGAAACATTATAAATACTAACAGTAAACTCTTATCCACATTTTGAATGTCCGCAATTCTGACAAATCAAACATCCTTCTTGATATACAACGCTTTCTGATCCACATTCCTGACATTTTGTTCCCGTTTTTGGTTTTGTTCCGTCAGGAATGTATCTTTTTAATGCACGTTCAACACCATTTTTCCAGGTATTTATCGTTTCGCTATCTAATCTTAATGACTGAATCAGGCTAACAACATAAGGAATAGGCATTCCGTGACGTAATACTCCGGAAATTAATTTAGCATAATTCCAAAATTCTTTTTGAAACATATGAGATAATCCTCCCATAGTATTTTCATAACCATATTTGTCTATGTATTGGAAATCATAACGACTCTTACCTTCTCTATCTTTAACTTTTATGATTTCTCCTTTTTTTATCGATTCAGGAATAGGAAACATTTCTTTATCGGCCAATCCTGTAAAAATTTCGTATGGCCTGTCATCTTTTATACCAACAAAAGCAATCCATTTTTCGTCATTATTATTAAATCGAATGATTTCTGCCTTTAATACTTTTGGACGTCTATTAGTAGATTGCTCTCCTGCTTTCTTATCTTTTTTATTTGAAACTAAAACTCCTGTCCGGGAACCTTCTCTGTAAACAGTAACTCCTTTACATCCATTCTCCCAAGCCGTGACATATAATTGTCCTACCAGCTCTTCCGTAGCATCTTCCGGCAAATTAATAGTTACACTAATTGAATGATCAACCCACTTTTGTATTCTACCTTGCATTTTCACTTTACTAACCCAATCAACATCATTTGATGTTGCTTTGTAATACGGGGTTTTTTCGATAATAGCATCAATCTCATCATCAGGCATGGTTTTTACTTCTTCGGACTTGTAACCATTAATATTTAACCAATCCATAAACTTGTGGTGAAATACATTATATTCTTCCCATGAATCTCCAATTTCATCGATAAATGAGACTGTTGTATCCGAATCGTTTGGATTAACTTTTCTTCTTCGCTTATAAACAGGCATAAATACAGGCTCAATACCAGATGTAGTTTGAGTCATCAAACTTGTAGTACCTGTTGGAGCAATAGTTAATAAAGCAATGTTTCTTCTTCCGTACTGAACCATGTCGGCATATAATTGCTCATCTTGTTCTTTTAATCTTAAAATAAAAGGATTATCCTTTTCTTTCTGAACATCATATATCTCAAAAGCACCACGCTCTTTAGCCATATCAACAGACGAGCGATATGCCGCTAAAGCTATGGTTTTGTGAACTTCTTCTGAAAAATCAACAGCAATTTCACTTCCATAACGCAAACCCAAAGCAGCCAACATATCACCTTCGGCTGTAATACCTACACCTGTTCTTCTTCCTTCTACAGCTTTTGTTCGAATATTTCTCCAAAGCTTATCTTCAACCATTTTAAATTCATAATCTTCAGGATCACGTTCAATTTTACTTAAAATAGCATCAATTTTTTCTAATTCAAGGTCAATAATATCATCCATTATTCTTTGAGCATAACCCACATGTTCTTTGAATAGTTCAAAATTGAATTTTGCATCCGTAGTAAATGGATTTTCCACATAGCTATATAAGTTAACTGCTAATAATCTACAACTATCGTAAGGGCAAAGAGGAATTTCGCCACAAGGATTTGTAGAAACTGTTTTATATCCCAAATCTGCATAACAATCTGCTACTGACTCATTTATTATTGTATCCCAGAATAAGATGCCCGGTTCAGCAGATTTCCATGCATTATGTACGATTTTTTTCCATATTTTCCCGGCATCAATCGTTTGTTTAAAAGTTGGCTCTGTTGACTCAATAGGATACTGCTGAGTATATGGTTTCTTTTCTACTACCGACTGCATAAATTCGTTATCAATTCGCACAGAAATATTTGCACCGGTAACTTTTCCTGTTTCAAGTTTTGCATCAATAAATTTTTCTACATCAGGGTGTTTACTTGAAATACTAAGCATAAGTGCTCCTCGTCGGCCATCCTGAGCAACCTCACGAGTTGAGTTAGAATATCTTTCCATAAAGGGAACTACTCCTGTAGAAGTAAGTGCACTATTTAATACGGGACTCCCTTGCGGACGTATATGCGATAAATCATGGCCAACACCACCACGTCGTTTCATTAATTGCACCTGCTCCTGATCTATTTTCATAATTCCGCCATAAGAATCGGCAGGATTTTTATGTCCAATAACAAAACAATTCGATAATGAAGCAATCTGGTATTTATTTCCAACACCCGACATTGGGCCTCCCTGGGGAATAATGTATTTAAAATCTTTTAAAAGACCATAAATTTTTTCTTCACTCATTGGGTTTGAATAGCGATTTTCAATTCTTGCAATTTCTTTTGCAAGTCTTCTATGCATGTCATTTGGATTTATTTCAAATAAATTACCATAAGAATCTTTCAATGCATATTTATTTGCCCAAACACGAGCAGCAAGTTCATCCCCGCCAAAATATTCTTTTGAGCTTTTAAAAGCCTCATCAAAAGTATATGTTCTTTGTCCCGAAAGCTTTCGGGATATTTTTTCTTGCGAAACCCTGGTTGTTTTTTCATCCGTCGCCATTCCTTTTACATCCATTTAAAGCAGATTTATAATGAGTTTATGATTAATCGATTATGTTTTTGTAACACTTTCAGAAAAGGTAATGCTAAATTAAGCATACTTATAAGTTTGGGCAAGGAGTTTGTATTCGTACTTTTCAACATTTCTTAATAGTTATTAACGATTTGTATAAACCACTGTAAGCCTTGTTATTAAAGGGTTGTAGCGCCATAAGGAAAAAAAATCAGAATTAAAAATTATGTTCGATTTTAATCTTCACAAGGATTGTTAATAACATTAAAAATATCAATCTTAAAAGGGCTTTGGAAGGAATATAAATTTATTAACACAGATATTAACCAAGGCAGCAGGCTTGTTATGTGTCTGTTTTACTGCATACTACAAAATAGCGTTAAAACAAGCATTTTTTGAATATCGAATAAAGAACACCGAATAATAAACGTAGAAATTTTTTTATATATGAGTTCAGTCTATTAAAAAAAGTAAAAAAGCCACAGATTTGTTACAGAATTTTAAAATTAATCGGACTTATTTAACATTTCAATTGTATTTTCTAATTTTCCATCTACTTCAACCGGTTCAAGTTTAAGGATTTCACAAATTAAAGGATATAGGTCGATGTTATTTATTGCATGATGCTTATGTCCTTTTTTAAATGCCGGTCCATAAGCATAAAAGATAGCGTGCATGTCCTTATTTTGATTATCATACCCATGTGTGCCACCTGAGTATGCTTTTTTCTTTGAAGATCGTAATAAACTCCAACTACTATCAGCTACCACAACAAAATCTTTTACACGTTCACTTGAACCATAGTGTAATCTTTCAGGAATTTTTTCTTTTTCCCAAAATGTAATATGTTCTGAATTTGAAAGAATATTTGAAATCGTATCATAATATTCATCTTTAGCTTCGATAGAATAAACCGGATTTCCACCATCAATATGTTCACACCAGTTCTTTTCTATCAAATCAAATAAATACACTACTCGATCTTTACTTATTCCTCCCATGCCATGATCTGAAGTTATAATTACATTAATTTTATCGGCAATTGGTAATTCTGATACTTTCTGATTAAACACTCCAACTAAGCTATCTAAATATTCAAGCATTGCAACCATCTCCGGATGGTCGGGCCCAACATCATGGCCTTTACTATCAGGCTCCTGTATATACCATAAAATTAAATGAGGCCTTTCACTTTCAGATAATTTAAGCCATTTAATAACTCCATCAATTCTTTCTTCGAAAGGGACTGAACCATTATAAGCATAATGATAGGTTGGAAAAATACTATCATGTGGCGCTTCAGATCCAACCCAAAAATAGGATGCGCTTTTTACACCTTGTTTTTCTGCTGTTACCCAAACAGGCTCTCCAAAATAAAATTCAGAATCGGTTACAGCCTCATTGTTTCCTATTGAATAATATTTATCAATATCGGGAGCATAGAAACTATTCAAAATTATCCCATGATTGTCAGGATATAAACCTGTAGCCATTGAATAATGATTTGGGAATGTTTTGGTTGGAAAACAAGGGATACTCGCTTCGGCCCGAACACCAATTTCTTCAATATAATCCAAATTTGGAGTATTTGCTTTTTCGGGATAATCCCATCGGAAACCATCCATCGATAGCATTACAACATAAGGTTGAACATCGCAATTTCTTGATTCTGATTTTTGTTTGTCGGTAATACAAGCAAAACTTATTAAAATAAAACTTATGTATATAAAGATTCTTTTCATTACTATTCTCTTTTGTTTTCATTGGACAAAAATGTCTGCTTGTCCGATATGTTTTTTAAAGTTAAAAAAAGGGGCTTTTCGCCCCTTTTTAAAATTACTAATGAAAATATTATTCGTCTGCCTGCACTTCTAAGTTAATAGTATAATCATTAACAGCACCATCATATCCTTTATAAGTAACCTCAAAAATATCGCCAACGGCTAAATCGTCAAAGTTAGCTTTTAAAATTGTTGCAATTTTTTCAGGTATTCCTCCCCATGATATAGTAAAATTATGATACATTCCGTCACCAACAAGCTCATAATCTGCATCAACAAGCTCGTAAAATCTTGTAGCTGTTGCTGTAGTTTCAACAAACTTTAATGGTGGTACAAAAATCCAAACTGCATCTGCTGTAAATTTAAAGATTGATGTTTGATCAATGGTTTCAGAAAGAGTCTTTACATTGTAATCACCAGAATCCCAATTATATTTTACAGTATGTGTATTATCCCAAGAACCACTTCCTGATTTTGTAAAACCTAAGAATAAATCATCTCTTGTTCCGTAATAGGTATAAATAATAGATTGTTTATCACCATTAACAGCATCAGAGAATTGTGTTAACATAAAATCAGGCAAATAATCTTCTGGTGGATCATAACTTGAAAAATTGCTATATGCACCTTCGCCCAACATTGTCTCGTAGTCAGCATCTTCTAACTCATAAGCATTATCAACATCTAAACCAGAAGTTGCACCGGTAACAGTCCAAACAGCACCATCAAACTCAAGTTCGATATATAAATCATAATGAGTCCCATGATATGTATACTGCACAAATATTTCTGTACCTGCTTCTGCTAAAGGATAACGAGCATCCAGTATCAAAGGAATATACTCATCGGCTGGATCAGAAGATGAAAAATTATTATAATTACCCGGGCCTGCAAACATATCATAATCTGCATCCTCTAATACATATTCATCTAAATCTGCAACATCTTCGTAGCTGCTTCCAATATAATAATTATAAGTAACCAACATTTCAGTACCAGCTGTATAAGAAAAGTATTCTTCATCCAGTAAATAAGGAATGTAATCTTTTGCCGGAATATATTCTGAGAAATTCTTATAACTACCAATATCTTCAGCATCAGAAATCTCGTCTTCGGTAACTGCATCTTCTAATGCAAGATCACTAATAGTTTCGTAATCTTCATCAGTTAAAGTATAAGTTTCTGAAGATTCCGCTTTATCGCTATACTGTAAGTAAGTTGCATCATCCGCCGCATTCTCTTCATCAATAACATCATAGATATCATCGTATGCTTTATCACAAGCAGAAACCATAAAGATTAATGCAAGGATTATATTAAATATTTTTAATTTTTTCATAATTTAATCTTTTTGGAATTATTAAAATCTAATTTTTAAACCAACCGACCAAGAGCGGCCCCAACCATAGTATACTTTAGTTTTTTTCCAACTTTCTAATGGATCTGCTACATCTAAACCACCATAACCGTCAGAAATATACTCAGTATCTAATAAGTTATTTACGTTGCAATATAAGGTAGCTTTGAAATCAGAAACATCAAAATTGTACCGTAAGTTCATATCAAGAAGGCTATAGTAAGGCAACTGCCACGCATCTGGATTCGATTCGTCTGCTGCTGGAGCAGAAGTTCTGCTGGTTACATTAAAATCAGCGTAAATATTATCATAGTAATTATAATCAACACCAAGTTTTAATCCTTTTAACAATTCATAATCTATACCAATAGCAGCGGTTGTTTGAGCAGCATCACCAACATGAACGTCTTTTAAATACACATCGTAAGTTCCTATTTCATTTTGATTTTCATCAAAAACGCCTACATCTTCAACATCATTTAACCATCTCCAGTCACCAACTGAAACAAAACCTGTTACCTGAAGTTTTTCGATTGGTTTAACAACGAAATCCATTTCAACACCCATATGCCCGGCATCGATTCCAAGAATATTGGCAACATAATATTCTACGGCTCCGGTAACAGGATCTTGTACATCGACAGAAGGAGTAAACGTTTTGTCAGACCATTTTGTATAGTATGCATTTAAATTAGCAGAAATTATACCAGAACGATATCCATAACCTAATTCAAAACTTACTACTTTTTCATTTTCAGCATCTTCATTAATGAAATTAATATAATTCAAGAAAACAGCATCAAAATCAGGTTGACGTTGGAAATAACCTGTATTAAAAAATATATTGTGATTATCGGTTAAGTTATAGTTTGCACCACCTTTAATCATATAGCCTAAGAAACTTGCCCAATCAGATTCCTGGCCTTCCATTGCTTCAAGGAACTTTTTGTCTAAATCATCCTCATCATAAAGCAAATCTTTATATTCTTGTTCAAGAGCAGGGTCTGCATTAATCTGATCGATTAAATCATCTGTAAAATAGTTCATATAATCTACTCTTTTGTACGACTTGTCAGAAATAGACAAAGCAACGAAGGATGATAATTTATCAACTTTATATTCAGCCTGAGCAAATAATCCTGCCCATGCAACATGGCCATCATTAGCGTAAGCAATTTTGTCACCTACTCCAACAATTTTATTATAATTATTTACATCAATACCACTCTCAAGGTAGAAATCACCACCTAATAAATCAGTTACTTCTCTATAGTGCTCACCAATATAATAACGACCATCAATACCTATCATTATGTCAAGGTTTCCTAAATCTTTATTGTAAGAAGTTAATAAACCATACCATGAATGGTTATTATTAGAAGATCTCATAAAAGCATCAGAGCCAGCATTTCCAAGAGCAATATTTTCATCAACAATACGATCAAAATCTACTTGTCCTTCTCTTAGATATGTATAAAACTTCGATTTATTTGAGCCATATGAACCTGTTCCTCCTCCCGTACCAATTGAGGCATAAATTGCTGTACTAATAAAGGTAGACTCATTAACAGTGTAAAAATGGTTCAATATAGCTTGTGGTTTATTATAGAAATTTTTTCTAACGTAATAAATTTGTCCATTTTTATAACCCCAGTCCTGGTTGTATCTTATCCCTCTATCACTATTTTGGTAAGTCTCAATACTCATATCTGTAGTTCTTTGACCATGCCATTGAGGTGCACCAAATAGAGAAAACGCTAAAGTGTGTTTATCATTAAGTCTTTTTGAGATATTTACAAAATAAGAATATGACTCAAATTGAGTACCATCTACATAACCATCGCCATCAGCCTTAGCTAATGAGATTGTTGCAGCCCAATCAGTTTCTGTTAAACCGGTTGATAATGTAAATCCATATTTTTTATAACCATCGTTACCAACAGTAGTAAAAGCATTTCCACCTGTCTTTGTATCAGTAGTTTTAGTTAGGATATTTATTGTTCCACCTAAAGAAGGTACGGCTACTTTAGAAGCACCAAGACCTCTTTGCACCTGCATTGAACGTGTAACATCGGCTAATCCTGCCCAGTTTGACCAATATACCCATCCGTTCTCCATATCATTAACAGGAACACCATTTATCATGGTTGCTGTATTTCTTTGGTCAAATCCACGAATATTAATTCTTGAATCACCAAAAGCACCACCCTGTTTTGTTACGTAAACACCAGGTGTTGATTTTAGAATCTCGGGGAATTCCTGCGTTCCAAGCTTTTCAGCAATCTGTGCTGGTTTAATGGTTGATATTGCAACCGGAGTTTCTCTTGCAATAGCAACAGAAGCTACAACTTTTACTTCGTTAAGGTTTACAGCATCAGCTTCGAGAGCGATTTTTCCAAGATCAAGCTCTTCGCCGGCCGTTAAATTAAGTTCTTTTATAACTTCGATATATCCCACATAAGAGAATATCAGTTTTTGATCTCCGGATGGAACAGCTATTTTAAAACTACCATCCAAAGCTGTTGCAGTACCAATGGTTGTACCATCTACTACAATTGAAGCGCCAATAAGTACCTCGCCTTTAAATGCGTCAACGAGGACACCTTTTACGTTCGTTTGGCTAAATGATGCAAAAGATACCAGCATCAAAGCCAAAATCAGAATTTTACTTTTTAAGATTTTCATCATAGAATTGTTTTAAAGGTTTGGGTTTATATTAATTAAATTTAAAAATTAACAAGAATACAAATGTAGACTTTATTGGAATATCAAATATATTGAAAATATTAAGTTAAGGTTAAATTATACTTTATAAAAATATTAACAGAAGTTAAAATCATCAATTTGCTTCTATCTTTTAAATAGCGAAGTTTTCACAAACTTAATTTAACGAGAATTAACAATTGTTAATAACTTACATGCAGAAAGCGAAACTTTTAAGTTCGTTTATATGTCAATTTTAACCGTTCTTCTGTTTTGTGCAATGCAGCACCCAAAATAAAACATTTTCATAAACAAGATATTTAAATGATCTGAATTTTCACTCTGCACAAACAGGAATAACGCTTATGGTTTTCTTAGCTTATTACGGATTTATTGTTTTTTGATAAAATTTCATGAATGATTCATATTCTTCAATATAAGTACGTTTTCGATGATGTTCTGGCTGATTTAAAATATATTTACATACTTTATCAACATCGCCTTTTGAAACCGAAAATGCAGAACAAGTTTTTTGCCATTGAAAATGGCCTTTACATAATTTGTTTTCATTTATAAAACGTTCTGAGCTTTGGGATACGATTTTTGCTAAATTCTCCTCTGAAATTCCCGGTGAACGTGAAACAAGAAAATGAACATGTTCGGGATTAGCATAAATAGCATATAGTTGACAATCATTATTATTTACTATCCCTGTAATGTATTTTTCAATGCGTTGCCTATTGGGTTCGGAAATAACAGGCTGGCGATGCATGGTTGTATAAACAAAATGTGTATAAAGGTTATTATAATCAATTTTCATATGAACAATGAATAAGGTAATAAGGTTGATCTTATCCAGCTATTTTTTCTACTAAGCTTTAAGATAAAGATAAGGTTTTTATTTTTAAATAAATCTGTAATGTTAAAATTAAGATATGCTCTGGTAAAAAACCTTATTTCCTGCCAATAACCTTAGTAGAAAAGAATGTATTTCATTTTAACCTTATTACCTTATTTCAGATTTACCGGTTGATATAAGTTTATTATTTCCCTGTTTTGTGCAATGCAGCACTCACAAAAATGTAATTTTTAAGTTCTTTTATATGTCAATTTTAACTATTCTTAATGGCTCTGTTTAAATTGAGCATTGGAAAGTGTGTTAGCTGATCTATCTCTCTGACGACGATAATATTTCAATGCTCTCTCTGCTTATCTCTTTTATAAAGTCATCTCCTTCTTTATAATATTTTGTAGGATAAGGATGTGTCTCAATAATTGGATATTTTATATTTATCTTGGAATACAATTTTAAGTTTTCAAAGATGTTGTCTCCAAATTGGTCCGAAATAAGTAATAAATCTATATCTGACCAGGCATGTGTCATATTTTTGGCAGCAGAACCAAATAATAACACTTTATAGAATGTCAATCCATATAATTGACACTCATCTACAAAAGATTTAGCTGTTTTTATTGCAGTTTCTCTAGTAACCATAGCCTTAATTGATTTGTAGAATCCAACATTGAAATTGCAAACTGCTCATTACAAATGTTATGCATTTTTGTTAAATAGTCAGGGTATCTGCCTTCTAATTGAAATCTATTTAAGTTAAGCATAAATTCACTTTTATCATCTGTTAATTCTATCGGGGTAGAAGAAAGCAGGTAAATCAAATTGTGTGTTCTTGGTGGAACATTCTCCTGATTAAACTTAATCCAAAGTGATTTACATAGCTTCTCAATTACAAGATGTGCAAAAAACAAGGATTGCAAATAATTTCGCCCCTTAAATAAAGTATCAACCGCAGTCCAATCATCATTGGACTGCTCAACCCAAAAATTGATATGTTCCTGCTTTGTTTTCATATTTTCAAAGATAACACTTTATTTTAACCATTCTTAAAATTGCATCAGTAGCTCCCCTGTTTTTTTCAACATAGTTTGAAGAAATTTTACCACACTCCTTTAACTTATCCGGATCATTTAATAAACCAGTAAAATTCTTTTCTAATTCGTGATAATTAACAATTGAAAATGCACCTCCGGATTTTATAAGGTCTACTGCTTCCCTGAATTTTTCATGTACGGGTCCAAAAATAATTGGCATCCCAAATGTCGCTGCCTCGAGAATATTGTGTATCCCTTTACCAAATCCACCACCAATATATGCAATGTGTCCATGCTTGTATATTGATGACAATAAGCCAATACTGTCAACAATTAAAACATCGGCGCTTGAAACATTCTCTTTATTAGCTTCAGAATATTTCATTACAACTTTTTCTCTCGACACAGATTTAATAATTCTATTTATGTTTTCTTTATGAATTTCGTGTGGTGCTATAATCAGTTTAAAGCGTGTATTGCTTTCATTAAAATATTTGATTAGAATATCCTCGTCGGGTTTCCAGGTACTTCCGGCAACAATCACTAAATTATTTTTGACAAATATTTCAATAAGGGGTAAGTCTTTAGATTGTTGAGTAATTGCATAAACCCTGTCAAATCTCGTATCTCCAGTTACAGTTACATTATTAATATTTATTGTATTAAGTAAATTTTTCGATTCTTCGTTCTGTACAAAAAAGTGAGTAAACCAAGCCAGCATTTTTCTTGATTTTACAGCATACTTCTTAAAAAATCTTTGATTTCTTCTAAAAATACCTGACACCAAATAAAGGGGAATTTTTCTTTCCCAAATCTCGCGTAAAAAGAAATACCAAAACTCGTATTTTATAAAAAAAACAAATTTGGGATTTACAATATTTAAGAATCGTTTAGCATTTCGGGGAGTATCTAAAGGCAAATAAAATATAAAATCTGCCTTTTCATAAATTTTTCGAATTTCATAACCCGAAGGAGAATAAAAGGTCAAAAGAATTTTATAACCGGGATATTTTTGTCTAAAAGATTCAATTACCGGACGGCCTTGCTCAAACTCTCCTAACGAAGCACAATGAAACCAGGCAATTTTATCATCGGAATGAATTTTTTTACTTAATTCTTTAAAAATCTTTTTTCTCCCTTTAAGCCATAGCTTAGCTTTTGGATTAAATAATGAGGCTACAGTTACTAAAATGTAGAAAATTTTAATTCCAAAGAGATATAAAATGGTCATAAAATATGATTTGAATGGTAGCAACAAATTTAATGGTCAAAAATTGTTTTTTATAAGGTTTTTAAATATAAATTCCTCACCTCTTCTATATCGCTGATTTGATGATAATTAGTTTTACGATAAATAAAAAATGCAAGAACAAAAACGCGATTTTCCAATAAAAAAGCCAATAAATGTCATGTTTTTGCTTGTTTTTTAAAGATTTTTTATATTTTTAGCCATCAATATGGATTTCTTGATACCCTAATCCTAAAATTTAAACCCAAAGGTCTTCATCTAAAGAAGGCCTTTTTTTTACCTAACAGGGACAAACCAGAACCAAATAACGAATGTCGAACAAGCCTGCCTGCCAGTCAGACAGGGAATTACAAATTATGAAATCCTTCCGAAATAATTTATAAGCAACCATCTTAAATCAATGTTCGTTAACTTAGCGAAATCTTTGCGTAACTCTGCGTAACAGCCCTGTCTGCCGACAGGCAGG
>JAUWQL010000025.1 GCA_030611105.1 Bacteroidales bacterium | reverse complement strand
TCGCCTGTTTCGCTGAATTTAATATTATTTACTTGTGTAATATTACTTAAAACACTATAATCTGTAGAGCCTCCAAATTCTATTGTTCCACCGCTGGCCGAGAAGAATGTTTCATAATATCCGGCAGGCAGACTACCTCTTTCGGTGTAAAGAGTACCTGTTCCTGAAACAACACCTACCCTGTTTCCGAAAGTAGTACCTACATCAAGTGTTCCATTAATCTCAGATGTATATGCTGAAATATAATTAACTAATGTTTGTACAATATCTCCGGCAAGAATCCTAACCCTCGCTCCTCTCGGGATATCAGGTAATCCTGCATCATGCACCCATGTTGCTGCTGTATGCCAGTCCATTGTTGTACCGGAACCATTTGAAGTGTATAATGGAACCTGGTCGGGTATTGCACCATTAAACGAGGAACCATCAACACCTGCGGTATAATCGCCGGCAATGTCAATATCATCAGCATTCGAAATATCAAAAATCAACTTTTGATTTGGCTCATCAAATTTACTTACATCATCATATTTATACCAGTTTCCTGTTCCATCGGATAATAATTTAGCGGTTATATAATCATAAACATCATACGGTGCTGTTACTTCAACATCACTGGTATCGTAATACATCTCGACTGTAGCATCCATATCTGTAAATCCATTTGCTGTTAAAACCCAATAATATTGCAAAACATTATCTGCATCTGTTATTTCAGGATCGGGAGCTTCAGCATCTTCCTGGATACTCGGATGTAATTCATCTGCTCCTTTTGCAATAATATATGCACCGGTGGCTGTATTAACTGTAGTTATAATTTCTACAGGAGTATATTTTCCACCCGAACCAAGAGGATAAATAAAATTAAGAGCACCTGAAGGGAATATTTTTTTAATACCATTATCGGTAAATGAAATATTTGTTTGTATCATATTATTCGCTCCGAAAGGATTCGCTTCCTGTATTACACAATTAATATTAAGTGTTAATAAATTCCCGCCAATATCGAAAATACCCGACTCGAGTTTTAAATAATCATTTATTGTTAATTCATTACCTACAGGCACATCAATTCCGTTTGCATTATTAATTGTTAATTTCCCAAAAGTTCCATCACCGGTCATTATTTGTTGCGAGGTTCCATTTAGTGTAATACCATCGCCTGCGCCCCCGTAAACATGTACTCCTGACATATCAATATCGCCATAAACAAAAATATCATTACTATTATCATTTATGGTACTTCCTGATTCGTTTGTAAGGATGTTTTCAATCGTAATATCGGTATTAGCTGCAACAAGGTTAAGGTTAGCTGTATTTTGGTTAGTAAGATTATAAAAAGTTGTATTACCATCGATTGCCTGATCTGCTGTTCCTTTAAAGTATGTTGTATTTTGATTAGCTGAAAATGTTCCGTTATTTGTAAAGTCGCCATATAGGTTCAAGTCTAATCCATTTGCTTTAAATTCCGTTCCGTTTTGAATTGTAAGTTCACCATCCATTGATAATGGAACAGTCCACATTTTAGCTTTGGGATTATTTGTACTTGTATTATCAAGACTTAGGTTTTGAAGATTAATTGTAGAATATATACCGAACTCCTGACTTGCCGGTGTACTTGCATTACCAAGTGTTATTGTTGTTCCGGCAGTTAAACTGCTTGTTTCGGGATCAAGATAAAGTGTTGCAAAAGTCGGATTTATTTGTTTGCGGACTATATATAAATTACCAGCTGAGTGCGTAAATGAACTTCCGGTATTAAGAATTTCAAAAACACCCCTGTTTCCCTCGGGTGCTGCATTTTTCCCAATAATAACAGTTCCCCCACTTTGAGTATAAGTTAAAATACCTGCTGAAGAACCCAGTCCTCTTCTTATTTGCGAACCTACTGTAAGTGAGCCGGCAGAAATCACAAGCTCTGCATTTCCTGAAGCAGAATATTCTATGTAATTGTTTCCGTTGTTTACAGCATCGTCCATATCAACAGTTCCTCCGCTGATAAGTAATTTCCCGTCAAGAGAAATACCGGAGTCATCTCCGGAAACATTTACTACACCTTGTTTAACTTCAAGGCTGGCTGTTCCGGGTATTTCAAAATCATCGTCTCCTGTTGTTAAATTAATATCTGTACCTGCATCATCAATTGTTAAATCTCCACTAATTAGATATAATGCTTTTTCCGTACTTAATCCATTTGTTGGTCCATTCAAGGTAAATGCTTCAAGAAAATCAACATCAGAAGTATTAACAGACTTGTCAATTATTAATCTATTAAGATCGATAGATGCACCACCTGCATCATTTACCTGTGAATTACCATCACCATTAAAGTAAAGATCAACCGCATTATCGGCAGCATCATAGAGATCGATTACAGCATTTGCATTTAGTATAATATCTTCCCAAACATATAAATTATGATTTCCCGTATTTGATCCTCCCGATTCTACCTGTATAGTATTTGCGGCAGAATTTCCACTTAAATCAATTGATTTAAAAACTGTAATATCACAAGGATCTGCATTTGTAGGATATTGCAGTATACCTGCATTATCTATAAAAACAGTATCGGTAACAAACAGATCATCTCCATCATTTAAAATTAAAGTTTCATTATCAATGGTAAGATTTTGCTTAACTATAATATCTTGATTAGGAAGTGTTTTTGCACCTGTGCCAGTTATTTCTAAATTCGGATAAGCTGTTAAATCTGTTGGTATAATATATGTACCTCCATAATACTCAAAAATAGCAGTATCATTAAATACAAAATCTTCATAATCGGCCGAAGGAATTGTATTTGAAGAAATTCTAATCTCTCCTCCACCTTTTACTATATTGTATGTTAAACCGGTAAATGTACTTATATCTAAAGTTCCCCCTGAATAAACGATAAGTTTTCCGGCATCTTGCCCGTTTGCTGTAACTGATACAGTATGGCCATCTTTAATATACACATAATCATAGGTTTCCGGTTCAGCTCCAATATTCCATATAGCTCCGGCATCCCAATCACCGGTGGCCACACTATAAACGTAGTCTACATTATTAAAACATGCATTTTTACCTATAGTAAAATCCGCCTCATCAGGAAATCCATCCAGGTCTGCATCTTCGAACGTTATCCATCCGGGAGTTGTTGCTCCATCATCTCTAGTCCATGTACCACCAATTAAAAAGTATTCGAAATCTCCTCCACCCGGAGGATCAGGATAAGAACTATAGAATTGGTATTCCACACCTGAGGCAGTACTACTTAATCCACTTGATGTTGTTTTCCAATATCCCTCAATAGCATCGCAACCACCACTAGGTCTTGTAGGATGATATAGATTTACAGGTGTTATGTTTAAATAGCCTGTTACACTACCTACAGACGTATTTATATTAACATCAACTTCTGTCCAGTAGCCATTTGAACCTACGGGAAAATTAACTGTTGCCCCACCGGTATAATCATCATCCATCTTTAACTTTAATCCCCTGGCACCATGAGCTGCAGATGTTTGTATCATTTTAGTTGCACTAAAAGCAACAGCATTACCATTTTCAACAAAATTCGTGTCGATTGTTAATCGATTTGTACCAAGATCAAGTATTCCGGTTGTTAGAATAAAGTTCTCTAATTCTATATCTGAATTAACCGTACCACCGTTAGCATTATCTAATTCAATGTTTCCAAAAACAGGATTATAAATTGCAGAACCTGTAATTGATTGCGCCGCTGGTCCCTCAAGTGTAATCCTTCCGGGAAGTGCACCATTATAAATCATCTTTCCGTCAGTAATAGATAAATCACCTAATAAACTTACCGTATATCTTTGAACAGTAAACTGCCCACGATTTATGGTAAGGTTATTTGAAATTTGAATAATTGTATTATCAGCATTTGCCGGATCTGTAGTTCTTCCTGTACATTCTAAAATTTCAACATCGTAATAAGATCCGGATGTAGGATTTTGGTCTTTTTCTATCTCCAAATTGTAAAATCCTAAGCTTCCGGTAGTAGCTCCAATTTCAATATCACTATCTGTACTACCAACAAATTTAGTAGTATTTGTTCCATGAGTATATGTAGCTCCATCTTCAATGATGAAATTTCGCCCAATTAAAACATCAGTATTATTTGTAATAAATTCTAAACTATTTGCACCTTCAAGTGTTAAATCATTAAGCACTACGAGGGGTTGAGCTGCTAAATTGACATCAGTAGCACCAACATTAACGCCTGCATCAAGAACATGGTCATTAGTAGCTGTGGTATTTCGCATAATTACATTCCAAAATGATGCTCTTGAAGTAATTATAAAATCTTCGGAATCGTCAATTTCACAAATTACAGTTCCGCCGGTTACGTTAACATTTGAAGGGTCTGAATTAATAAATATTCCGCCTTTTCCGTGTGCTTCGTGGATATGTAAAGTTCCTCCCGTCATTTGAAAAACATTTTCAGGGAAAGTTAAATTAAAAACATAATAATCTGTATTAGTATTTGTACCAAGTAAATTCGCTGTTCCTCCTGTTTGTATATAACTTCCTACATGAGATGGACCCAATACAGATGTTCTGATTTGATTTGCATTTAATGTTCCGCCTTCGACTACAACCGAGCCGTTTTCTCTAAGTGTAAATCCTTGCGGAACTAATGCTTCAAAAGTACCGGCAGATATTTGTGCAACACCATAAGGCACAATTGAGTTAGAGACACTTGATGAAACAGTTCCACCGTCAACCCAAAGCCTTGCAGCTTCGGAAATATTATAATTTCCGTTTCTGTTAAGATGAGGAATTTCAACATTAGATTTTATACGAACAGTTCCTTTTATTAAAGCGAGTGCATTTGCATTACTTGCAAGTTGTGCGACATCTCCGTGTGCTTCGTTTGCATAACCGTATAACTTAAAATTAGCAACAACACTAGCTTCAATTGCTAATTCATAAGTCATATCGGCACCTTTGTCAATTTCAATACGGTAAAAATTTGTTATTCCGTTACATAAAATCGTTTGGTTGGAATTATCACTTAAAAAATTTGCATCAACTATACCATCTGTTGCTTCTGCGGTATAATTCGGGGCAACCCGGTTAGTAAATTTTACAGTTCCGTTATTTGTAAAATCGCCGTACATATCAAATTGATGTCGTGCATTTCCAGTTCCTGTCAGAATTTGTCCGTTAACCTCAACTGTAATATTTCCTTGTACTTCAATATTAAGATTTGTTGTGGATGCGTTATCATTAATTTGTAAAATACCTGTTTCAATTACCATGTCTCCGTTAATCGTATAATCGGCAAGCAGGGTAAGTATATTTGCGGCATTATCTAAATCAACTTCCATTTTATAGAATGTATGTGCCGTTGATAAGTTATACGAGCCTCCCTGCCAAACAACTGTTCCCTCACCTTCTCCGGCAGAAGTAAAGTGAGTAGCATCGCCGAGAGGGAAATTATCGCTTGCAAGCCTGATCCTTCCAGCTCCTCTAATTTCGGTAAAATTATGTCCTGAAGTTGTGCCGAGTTGTAAAATTCCATCAACAGTTATAGAAGCTACTGTTTTTGTATTTGCCGAAATAGTAATGGTTTTTCCGGTATGAATAACTACCTTATCAATAACATCAGGAGTTTCATGGTCAGGATTGTTTGGCAATGCACCAGAAGGGTCGAGGGTCCAGAAATCCCAGGTATCCCAGTCGCCGCTTGCAAGAGCATACCAGGTTCTGCCGGCTACACCTTCAACAGGGCTATTAATAGTATCATCGGAAGCTATTGTATAATATCCGTCAGATAAATTTGCATCAGAAATATTAAAGTAAACCTGGTCGGCATCAACAGTTCCTTGTCCGGCTACTGTTACTTTAGAGTAATTACCGGTTGTTGCGGCTCTGTATAATAATACATAATTTGCAACATTGGCAGGATATTGTCCGTCTGTGAGTCCTTCTTTAAAATCAAAAATAAGTTTTGCATCGATTCCATCGGTAGAAGTTTTTTCAACGTACCACTGTCGAGCCCATGAGGCCTCAGTTCCGGTTGGCAAATCACCTCCGGTATAAATTGTTGTGGAATTATTAGTTGTATTATCATGGCCAAGCATAAGATATTCTCCGTTGGCAAGGCTTGAGTTCCATTCATAAATGTATAATCCCCCGGAAGTAGTTTGAGTGTGGTCTCCGTCGGCTTCTTGTCCTATTCCGGCAATATTGTAAACATAAGCAGCATCGTTACCGGTATATTTATCGTTTGTGCCAGTAGTAAAAGTGAGATTGTATTTTTCGCTGAGATAATTTTCTACTATTATTCGTTGTGCAGAGTTTAAGAAAGAATTATACATGATAATTTCGGCAATATCTCCTTGAAAAGCTTGTCCTGGAGTATAACCTCCGTCAACAGCATCTTGCTCGCCTCCTATTGCGAGGCAACCGCCGGTTGGTATTGATATTCCATTTTGAAAAGCTGTAGTATGTATCTGGTCTCCGTTATGGTTTATTATTAAATCACCTCCGCTACTTTTCCATTTATGTGACATTATTTGCCAACTTCCACTGTTAAATGCATAAGAAGAATTATTATTACCTCCGTTAAGATATGTAGTTAATGAGCTGTTATTATATAAAAGAAATGCGTTATCTCTGCTTGCTGTGTTATAAGAAACAAGCCCGTCGCCGCTGTCGGAAGTTTTATATATAATAAAAGTAGTGATGCCGGATGTCGGCATATCACTAAAAGGATTTATTATAATTCTATTGTCGGCTTTTGAAAACCTTGCAATAGGATGTCCGTTAAGATTATCTGTTACATTATCCATAAAAAATGGAGTAAGTGTAGTTGTTGCCTGAGTTAAATCATTATTATTTCCCGAAAGGTCTGTCCATATATCTAAATCGTCACCGTCTGCATAACCTAATGTATTTGCATCAAGCCAAAGTACATTTTTGGGTTGTCCGCTTGTTCCATCTGAATTTCCAACTCCACCTGGTCCTGTCTGTGCATTAACATTTAAAGCTAATAATGCTATAAAGCAAATGAGTATTATTTTCTTCATATTAAATAATGTTACATTATTTATTATTCTTTTACCTGATTTACAGGCAAAAAGTTTCATCATTTTACACAAAATTACATATATCAATGTCAAAAATTGATGAACCAACCTGATTATTTGATTAAATGTATTTTAAATGTGATTATTATCTCTTTTAAAGGTGTGAATATAAGCATTTATCTCAGACTATGAAATATTATTTATTCACAGAATGTTCAATTATTGGCAACTTAATTCATGACGAAGCATTTTTATATAAAAAAAGGATTAAACTTTTTGTCTAATCCTTTTGGTGTGGTGGGAGATACTGGATTCGAACCAGTGACCCCCTGCTTGTAAGGCAGGTGCTCTGAACCAGCTGAGCTAATCTCCCTAATATTTTTATTTTAAAGAACTCTGGTCAAGCGACTCTCCCGATCATAATCGGGATGCTCTGAACCAGCTGTCCCGATATCTATCGGGAAATCTCCCTTTTTAGTATGCTTTGTTTTCAAAAGCGATGCAAATATAAGTCTCTTTTTTATTCTACAAAAATAATTTTTAATTTTTTTAAAAAATCATAGTACTTCGGCGACAACAAAAGTACTACCTCCAATGAAAATCAAATCGTTAACTCCTGCATTTTCTTTCGCGCTCACGAATGCTTCCTGCACTCTTCCGTATGCATCTCCAATTAAGTCAAATTTATTGGCTTTTTCTTTTAATATATTTTGATCTAAAGCACGAGGAATATTTGCTTTTGTAAAATAATATTTTGCGTTTTTAGGTAATATTTCTAAAATACTTCCAATATTTTTATCATCAACAACACCAACAACAATATGCAAATTCTTATGTGGTGTTTGATTTAATTGATTCAGCACTAAAGTTATCCCATCCAGATTATGTGCTGTATCACAAACTATGGTCGGATTAAAGCCCAGTATCTGCCAGCGGCCTTGCAAGCTGGTATTCTTTGAAACCCTTTCTAAGCCATTGTATATTGCTTGATTTTTTATGTTATATCCTTTTTCGATTAACAAATCAATAGATCGTAAAACAGTCAGTAGATTTTTTTTCTGATAAGTCCCTAAAAGATCTAATTTCAAATCTGAGTATGCTATATTATTATTTTTATTTATATTAAAAACCTGTTTGTTATCAATTGATAACAAAGCATATTCAGATTTATAATACTGATCAGCAAAATAAATGTCTGTTTGTTTTTCTTGAGCAAAATTCTTAAAACTAGTCTCTGTCTCAGTTTGTGTTTCACCAATAACTACCGGGGTGTCTTTTTTAATTATACCTGCCTTTTCTTTGGCAATTTCGGAAAGAGAATTTCCTAGAAAAAAAGTATGGTCTAAACTTATATTCGTAATAATGGATAAATCAGGGTGAATGATATTTGTAGAATCTAACCTTCCTCCCATTCCCACCTCAACAACTGCTACATCAATATTTTCTTTTGCAAAATAATCAAAGGCCATTGCAACGGTCATTTCGAAAAAGGATGGTTTAATTTTTTCAAATTTTGCCCGATGGTCTTTCACAAATTTTACAACGAAATTTTCAGAAACCATCTGCCCGTTTATCCTTATTCGCTCTCTGAAATCTTTTAAATGCGGCGATGTGTAAAGTCCAACCTTATATTCCGACTCCTGCAATACAGATGCCAGCATATGAGAAACAGAACCTTTACCATTGGTTCCTGCAACATGAATACTTTTAAATTTTCGATGTGGATGATCAAAATATTCATCCAGCTCCAAGGTATTATTGAGATTTGCTTTATAGGCTGCCTCACCCTGTCGTTGATACATAGGCAATTGACTATATAACCAAATAAGTGTTTCCTGATAATTCATTATATTTTATTAAAACCTCAAAAATAAGTAAAATTACACAGTAATATAATGGATACTTCTGGTTTAAATCACTTCGTTTACATCCTGATAAAAACAATATTTGTTCAGGATACCTTAGTTTATTCAAAAATAATTATGTTAATTTAGTAAGCTATAAAACTAACCATACTCTAGCAGACTTAAATAATGCCTTATGAAAAAAAATAAGAAAATTTTTGTAATTGACACAAACGTTATTCTTCATGATTTTAATTGTTTATATAAATTTCAGGAAAACGACATCGTTTTACCTATCGTTGTTTTAGAAGAGTTAGATCATCTAAAAAAAGGAGATAATCAGATAAATTTTCATGCCAGAGAATTTACGCGTGAGTTAGATAAATTATCGGGCGACAACTTATTTAATGGTGGTATATCTTTAGGCAAAGGATTGGGTAAATTATCAATAGAAACAGGAAAAGCATATTCCGATCAACTTAAAGTATCTTTCCCGGAACCAACTCCTGATCATAGGATTTTAGCTATAGCCGAAGATGTTAAAGTAAAGAAAAAGGGACAAGAAGTTATTCTTGTTAGCAAAGATATTAATCTGAGAATGAAAGCAAAATCATTAGGAATTTTAGCTCAGGATTATAAAAATGACCAGATTGCTGATATAGAAAAGATACATAAGGATATAGAAACTCTTGATAATATTGATGATCAACTAATTTCAAAATTCTACGAATCGCATGAAGGAATTCCAATTAGTAAGTTTAAATTAAAACCTTTACCACATCAATATTTTATTCTAAAAGGTCAGAAATCTTCAGCGTTGGCTCATTACGATCCTTTTGAAAAGGTTTTACAAAGAGTTGAAAAACATAGAACTTATGGTATTGATCCACGAAATGCAGAACAAACTTTTTCTATAGATGCATTATTAAGAGCCGACATTCAATTAATTGCACTTACAGGTAAAGCCGGAACCGGTAAGACATTATTGGCTCTTGCTGCAGCATTACACCAGGAAAAAAAGTTTAATCAAATTCTTTTAGCAAGACCTATTGTCCCTCTGGCAAACAGAGATTTAGGCTTCTTACCAGGAGATGTAAAAGAAAAAATTCTTCCTTATATGCAACCACTTTTCGATAATTTAACTGTAATAAAAAATCAATTTAAAGCTCAAAGCAAAGAATACATGCAAATAGAGGAAATGCAAAAGGCGGAAAAATTGGTAATTACTCCACTAGCATATATTCGTGGTCGAAGTTTATCGAATGTGTTTTTTATTGTCGATGAAGCACAAAACCTTACTCCTCACGAAGTAAAAACAATCATTACCCGTGCGGGTGAAGGAACAAAAATGATTTTTACAGGCGATATTCATCAGATTGACTCTCCATACCTTGATTCAAAATCGAACGGATTAAGTTTCCTTGCTGACAGAATGAAGGGACAAGATATTTTTGCTCATGTTAATTTAGTAAAAGGAGAGAGAAGTTATCTATCTGAATTAGCAAGCGATTTACTTTAATATAGTAATTAGTAACCAGGGTTTGATAATTGATAATAATATACATGAGCTCATTTAAATATTTATATATTGTTCGTCATGGTAAATCGATCCAGAATTATGGGGATATCTCTGATATTGATCGCCCTTTGAAAGAACGTGGCATAAATGATGGATATAAAATAGCTGAACGCTTATTGTACCAAAATAAAATACCTGAAAAAATTATATCGAGCCCTGCTGTAAGAGCATTACACTCTGCAACAATTTTTGCCAGAACTTTTAATTTTCCATACAACGAGATTATAATAAACGAAGGTTTATATTTAGCAGAAACAAGTATTGTACTTGATATTATCAAGCAAACAGAAAACAGTATTAATTCTTTAATGATTTTTGGTCATAATCCTACGTTTACTGATTTGGCAAATTATTTCCTTAAGAATAAAATTGATAATTTACCAACTACTGGAATTATTGGATTGAAATTAGAATTAAACTCATGGTCAGAAATTGATCAGGCGAAAACTACAAAATCATTTTTTGATTATCCTAAAAATATTCATTAAAGAATTGCCCCAAACTTGGTATTATAAAACAACTTTAAAAGACTATCACAGGAAACAAATTAATCAAATTCAAATTAAATAATTTAACTTTGCACCCTGAGAAAAGGTATAAAATGGGATATTCAGGGGGTAAAGGAAAAACAGTTGCATTTCACACTTTAGGATGTAAGCTCAACTTTTCAGAAACATCAACCATTTCAAGAAATTTTAAAGAAAAAGGATTTGATGTTGTCGGGTTTAATTCTGAAGCTGATATTTATGTTATTAACACTTGTTCGGTTACGGAACAAGCCGATAAAAAGTGCAGACAGGCAATAAAAAAGATTCAAAATAAAAACCCAGACGCATTTATTGCAGTTGTGGGATGCTATGCGCAATTAAAATCTGAAGAAATAGCACAAAATTTAGGTATTGATTTAGTTCTTGGAACAAAAGAAAAATTTAATATTCTTGAACACCTGAATAGTTTGCAAAAAAATAAAACACCCGAGGTTTATTCTTGTAAAATTGAGGAAGTGGATCAATTCGACTCATCGCATTCCGAAGCTGACCGTACAAGATCATTTTTAAAAGTTCAGGATGGTTGTGATTATTCCTGTACTTATTGCACAATTCCATTAGCCCGTGGCAAAAGCAGAAACAAAAGAATATCGGAATTAGTACAGCAAGCACAAGAGATTGCAGAGTCAGGTATTAAAGAAATTATTTTAACAGGTGTTAATATTGGTGATTTTGGTAAATCAACTAATGAAACATTTATTGACTTAATAAAATCGCTCGAAAAAGTTGACGGTATTGAAAGAATTCGCATATCGTCTATAGAACCTAATTTACTGAAAGATGAAATCATTGAGTTCGTATCAAAATCAAAAAAAATATTACATCATTTTCATATTCCACTACAATCAGGTTGCAATAAGATACTAGAAAAAATGCAACGGCGCTATAAGCGTGAACTTTTAAAATTGCGCGTTGATCAGATAAAGAAACTCATGCCTGATGCATTCGTCGGAGTGGATGTTATCGTTGGTTTTCCGGGAGAAACAGATACCGATTTTAACGACACCTATAAATTTCTTGCTGATTTAGATGCGTCTTTTTATCATGTATTTTCATATTCCGAACGGCCTAATACAAAGTCTGCTAGTTTTGATGAAAAAAATCCTAAAAATATTATTACAAAAAGAAGTAAAAAATTACGGGAGCTTGCAATAAAAAAGCAATCCGGTTTTTACAGGCAGAATATTGGAAAAGAAGCAGAAGTTTTATTTGAGGCATATAAAAAGAATGATTTAATGTATGGATTTACAGGCAATTATATCAAGGTTGAAATCGAACATAATAAATCTCTTGTAGGAAAAATTAAAAAGGTAAAATTAGAATCGGTATCAGAAAGTGGCAATGTAAATGTTAAAATGAGTTAAAAGATAATATCAGGTATAGGTATACGTTTCTACGATTATTATATTTGTATCCGTTGCACCGCTCCAAGCGGTTCCACGGAAGATATTACCTGTGAAACGGATTTAAGAGAAGATAAGCAGTATTTGAAATAAAACATATATATGAATCTCGAAAATATTTGTCGGCAAGTTATAGATTTAACTAAAAGTGTTGGAGAATTTATTCTATCCGAAAAAAATAATATTACACACTTAAACGTTGAAGAAAAAGGATTACACGATTTCGTAACCTATGTTGATAAAACTGCAGAACAGAAACTTGTCGATGGATTAACAAAAATATTACCCGAGGCTGGATTTATTGCTGAAGAAGGAACGTCTGTCAAAAAAGGTGATATATATAATTGGATAATAGATCCACTTGATGGAACCACAAATTTTATTCATGGATTAACTCCATTTGCAATAAGTATTGCTTTAATGGAAAATGATAAAATTATACTGGGAATTGTACACGAATTGGGACTGAATGAATGTTTTTATGCATGGAAAGACAGTCCTGCATTCTTAAACGGGGAAATAATAAAAGTTTCCGAGACAGAAACAATTGAAAATAGCTTAATTGCAACAGGTTTCCCCTATTATGATTATAAAAGAATAAAACCGTTTCTTGAATCTCTGGAGTATTTCATGGAAAACTCGCATGGTGTTCGCAGACTGGGTTCAGCAGCAACAGATTTAGTTTATGTCGCATGTGGCAGATTCGAAGCATTTTACGAATATAGCTTAAGCCCGTGGGATGTTGCTGCCGGAGCTTTTATTGTTCAACAAGCAGGAGGGAAAGTATCAGATTTTAAAGGTGAAAACAATTATATTTTTGGTGAAGAAATTATTGCAACTAATAGCTTTGTTTTCGATAACTTTCTGAATAATATAAAAAAAATCATGATCAATTAAATTAATAGTAGTGAAACAAATAGGAGCATATCTTTTTATAGCATTAAGCTGGCTTTTAAGCAAATCGCCTGAATTTATTTTATATGGATTAGCAGATTTTCTTTATGTTGTATTATACTATATAATAGGATATCGTAAAAAAGTTGTTTTTAAAAATCTTCGAAATTCTTTTCCGGAAAAATCGGATAAAGAAATAAACAATATTGCAAAAAAATTTTTCCATCATCTGGGCGATACATTTATTGAAAACATTGCTCTTATAACAATGTCGAAAAAAAGAATTCTCAAATTAGTAAAAATCGAAGAAGGAGATATTGCAAAAGAGCTTTATAAAAAAAATAAAAATATTATTGCAGTAACCGGTCATTATGGTAATTGGGAAGTATTCTTAGCTTTACCTTTATTATCACCACATCAGGTTTTAGGAGTTTATAAACCTTTAAACAATAGGTTTTTCGATAAACTTTTCTACAATATGCGTGAAAAATTTGGAGCGGTTCCTGTAACAATGCACAATTCATATAAAACTGTTCTTGAATATAAGAGAAATAATAAATTAATTTTATTAGGTTTAATTGCAGATCAACGTCCACACAAAAAAGAAGGTAATTATTGGACTACATTTTTAAATCAAGAAACTAATGTTTTCTTAGGACCTGAAAAATTTGCTAAGAAACTAAACGCAGCAGTTATGTTCTTATATTTAGAAAAAGTGAAAAGAGGAAAATATATTTTCAAATCAAGCTTGCTTTTTGAAGATACTGCGAACTGCACTGATAATGAAATTACAGATACTTATTTGAGATTTTTAGAAAAATTAATTATCGACAAACCTGAATTGTACTTATGGTCGCATAATCGTTGGAAATTTAAAAAATAACAAAAAAAAATTAATGAACAAAAAATGCTAAAAACTGCAATTGTAATACTAAACTGGAATGGTAAAAAATACCTGGAGCAATTTTTACCAGCACTTATTAAATATACTCAGAATCCTGAAACAGAAATTATAATTGCAGATAATGATTCTAAAGACGATTCCGTAGATTTCTTAAATAAAAATTATCCTGAATTACGTCAAATTATTCTGGATAAAAATTATGGATATAGCGGAGGTTATAACAAAGCCTTGAACCAAATAGAAGCAGAATATTTTGTTCTTTTAAACAGCGATATCGAAGTTTCAGAAAACTGGTTAAAACCTTTAATAAAATTATTAGATTCTGATTCCACTATTGCGGCCTGTCAGCCAAAAATAAAGTCTTTTCATCAAAAAGATCACTTTGAATACGCCGGTGCCGCTGGTGGATTCATCGACAAACATGGCTATCCCTTCTGTCGTGGTCGTATCTTAAACAAAATTGAAATCGATAATGGTCAATACAATGATATAATTGATATTTTTTGGGCTACCGGAGCTTGTATGGTTATTCGTTCAGAAGTCTTTAAAAAAGTCAATGGTTTTGATGATGATTTCTTTGCTCATATGGAAGAAATTGACTTATGCTGGCGACTGAAAAATATTGGTTACCGTATAGTTTACAATCCTGAATCAACTGTTTATCATGTGGGCGGTGGAACTTTGCCAAATAACAGCCCATTTAAATTATATTTAAATTTCAGAAATAACTTATTTCTTTTATATAAGAACTTACCAAAAGGCAAATTATTTCCAATTTTATTTTCAAGAATGATTCTGGACGGATTATCAGCAATAACATTTCTTTTAAAATTTTCATTCCCAAAATTCAATGCTGTATTAAAAGCTCACTTTCATTTCTATAAATCTTTGAAAATACTCCGAAGAAAAAGGGAAAAATTGCTTTTAAATAAAACAGTTAATAATCATAAAGAAATTTATTCAAAAAGTATTATTATAGATTATTTTCTAAGAAAGAAGCAATTATTCAGAAGCCTTGATTTATAATAATTCTACGATTTTTTCTAACTGAATTCCTCTGGAACCTTTAATAAGAACATTTGAGTGAACTATATTGCTATTTTCAAGCCAGTTCTTCAGTTCATTTACATCTCCAAACTGCAAAAACTTATCCGGAACTTTTAACGAATTGTAAATGTTTCCTACCAAAATAATTTTATCAAAAGAATAATCTTGTAATAAGCCAATAATCTTTTCATGCTCCGATTCCGATTCAGTTCCCAATTCCAGCATATCACCAAGAATAATATATTTATTATTAATTTTCAGTGAAGCAAAGTTCTTTAAAGATGCCTCAACACTTGTTGGATTTGCATTGTACGAATCAAGGAACAAATTGTTCTTTTCTGTTCTCAAAAACTGAGATCTATTATTCTTTGGAACATACTCTTCAATTGCAGACACAATTAATTCCGGGTTAATCCCATTATAATATCCTATACTTGCAGCAGCCAATACATTTTCGAGGTTATAATTTCCAATTAATTGAGTTTTTATCAGTGCCTGAAAGTTTTCCATCTTAATATTTACATAAAGAAACCGGTCAGATGTTATAATATCACCATAAATTTTATTGTTTAAGCTACCAAATGCAATAGCATTAAGATTTAATTCAATAATTATTTTTTTCAGTAATGAGTTGTTTGAATTGTAAAAAACTTTGCCATCTTTAAATTTTAAATAATCGTATAACTCTTTTTTAGTTTTAATTATATTCTCAAAAGATCCGAACCCTTCCATGTGCGCTTTCCCAACATTGGTAATTATACCAAAATCCGGTTCCGCAATTTCACACAAATTTTTAATTTCATTTATGTGGTTTGCTCCCATCTCAACAATTCCAATTTGAGTATTTTCATTCATTGATAGAAGCGTTAACGGAACGCCAATATGATTATTTAAATTCCCTGCTGTATAAGAAACTTTATACTTTTTACTTAAAACATTAGCTAATAATTCCTTTGTTGTTGTTTTGCCATTTGTTCCTGTGATTGCTATAATTGGAATATCTAACTGTTTTTTATGATAATTTCCCAATAATTGTAATGTTTCTAAAACATCATCAACCAAAATATAATTATCGCCTTGAACATAATCCGGATTATCAACAATAGCAAAAGAGCATCCATTTTCTAATGCATTTTTTGCATACGTATTACCATCAAAAAATTTGCCTTTAAGAGCAAAAAACAAGGCATTATTTTCTGCATTCCGACTATCAGTAGTTACTTTTTTACTTCTTAGAAAAATTTGATATAAACGTTCTATTTTCATTTATCAGATTAAATAAAAAAACCTCATTATATTATGAGGTTTTTATATATCAATAAATTAAACTCTATTTATCTACCACTTGGACTACCCACTCTAACCATGGCACATCTAAAACCTAAATCATCGCGCGCTTCATCCTGATCTAAGAATCTTCGTGAAGCAGGATTTAACCAATAGGCTCTATCTTTCCATGATCCTCCTTTATATACTCTAACCTTATCAGTAACCAAAGAAACCATATCTCCTAATTCCTGCGAGTACATTTGTCCGGTTGATGCACCACCTCTTGCAGCTTCCTGACTTTCATAATCAGTTCTTGACATCAAATCACCATCTCTATAGTTAATATAATCGGCTCTCTGGTAGTTAGTTCTACCTGCAGCCTCTTCGTCAGTAACAGGACGAGTTTTAAGTCTACCCAAGCTATCTTTTGCTGCTATACTTCCATCTTCATTTCTTACAAAAGTTTCAAAAACATTACCACGGAATGGGCGGAAATCAGCTACATCTTCATAAGAAAGTGGACGATAAACATCTAATACCCATTCGTTAACATTACCAGCCATACAATATAATCCAAAATCATTTTGCCAGAACGAACTAACAGGAACCGTAATCGATCCATTATCATTTAAATCTCCTGCCATACCCATCATATCACCACGGCCACGTTTAAAGTTTGCCATCATTATACCCATATCTCTTCCTGGAGGTGGTTTACGAACATTATGTCCATCCCAGGGATATAATCTTCTTTCGTATAATCTTTCGTCATAAGTGTTTCCAATTAATGCAACAGCGGCATATTCCCATTCTGCTTCTGTTGGGAGTCTGTATTTAGGAAGTAAAATACCATCTTCCATTGTTACTCTTCGACTTTCTTTATTAGGATCTAAAGAAGGTAAGTTTTCAATAACAAGACCTTCATATTGCCCTGCAAGATAAGCTCCTGTATTGAAATTCTCACGACCAATTTGATTAGGATCCACATCAAGAATACCTTCATTAATAAGCATCATCTCATTAACACGATCGGTTCTCCACACACAAAAATCATTTGCCTGTAACCAATCAACACCAACAACCGGATATTCATTATATGCAGGATGCCTGAAATAATAATCAACGTAAGGTTCATTATATGCCAAAGGACTTCTCCAAACTAAAGTGTCAGGTAATGCATTTTTATAAACTTCAGGATAATCAACAAATACTCTTCTTATCCAATGCAAATATTCTCTATAATCAACATTTCTTACTTCGGTCTGATCCATATAAAATGAAGCAATGGTAACTCTTCTTGGTACATTGTTCCAGTCATAAGTAACATCCTGTTCTGTTTGTCCCATAGTGTAGGTACCTCCCTCGATAAGGACTAAACCCGGACCAGCTTCTTCAACATAATCTGTTTTAACCTCAAAACCACCATTGTCAGGATCATTATATTCCCATCCTGTGGTTTGAGATTCACTTCCTGTTTTTGCAGGTTGGTTCCCTCCACCGAATAAGCTACAACCGGTTACAATAAGCATACTAATAAGTACTAAAGGGAAAATGTTTAACTTTACGTTCATGGTAATGCTATTTTTTTTATTTCAAATATAATATATTTTTTTCTCTACAAACAAGATTTGACATACAAATATAACTAAATTTTAGGACATTTTATTGCCTTTATTTTTTTCTTCTTTCTTTTATACATGAATTTATACAAAAAGGTTACCTCATGGCCTCCTGAAATAACCCCACTTAATCCCCCCAGGTAAAAAGGTACATCATAACTGTAAGCAAATATAGAATAATCAGTTACATAACCCAACATTAATACACAACCTGTTAAATCAAAACTGGTATTTGTTTTTAACCAAACTCCACTTGTTAAATAATTCTTATTTAAATAAACACCTAAATTTAATTTTGATGATGCACCTTGCATTTGAAAAATAAGATTTGGAGATAATGTCATATGTACTCTTTCAAGGCTATTATAAAATGGAATTTCCATACCTCCATGAAGGGTGTATTTTCTTCCGATAGGACCAGGATCATCGCTCCCTAAGGAGATTTGTGGTTTTGTAAGATGATCAACAGCAACACCTAAATAATAATTTTCGTACCATGTTAACATTCCAAATGAAAAATCGAAATATAAGGATTTTTGATAAAGCCCGCTTTCCATTCCGGAAGATGAAACACCATCAATAGGATCGATCATATCTGGATATACCAAATTATTCCCATTTAAGGTTTTAATATTATATCCAAGTCTAAAACCTGTAGCAATAGCCCATTTCTTCCTTAGTTTAGCATGATAAGAATATATCAGATTAAATCCCAAATCATTAATTGTTCCTTGCGCCTGCCTGTCATTCATTATCTGAAATCCTACACCTCCACTTAATTCATCATAATATTTATCGATGGATGCACTATAAGTGCTGTAATCGCCAAATGATGTTGGTAAGATTGTTCTGTAATTTAATGAAACTCTGGCATAATTATCTGATCCTGCAAAAGCAGGGTTTAAGTATAAAGGATTTGCGTAATATTGCGAGAATTCAACATCCTGACAGTATGACTGTTTTATAATTAATACCATTATTATTATAAAAATCCTTTTCATTTAAAATAAATATCGTAATTATTCTTACAATATAAACTTATTGATTGCCGTTTTATTGATTATGATTTAAAGATAACGAATTTAAAAATTCATTATTACTTTAATAAAGTTTTGTTTCTTTGTATAAAATTATCAAACCTAATGAAAAGAATACTCATTTTTAGTCTATTATTTTTCATCATTTTATACACATTTGGTCAAAAAAGAACATTAAACCGAAAAATAAACTGGGATTCGCCCAAAACAATTTCGCATTATTACCAGCTTAGCCAGAAAAATATTAATAAAACAGAATTTCTGTTTTTTGAAAATGCATGTTATTATAATCATGAAAATTTTTATCCGTATTATTTTGAGCTAATAAAAGTAAGTTCGCCAAATGTCGAACTGAAAGTCACAAATATTAAGTATGAAACGCTTTCAGGTAAAGAACAGGCAATTGTAAAATATAAGAACCAAATTCCTGAAAATATTTCATACGAATCAAAAATTAGTTATAAAAGAAAACAAGCGTACATACAATTAAATATATTACCCTTAAGGAACAATCGTTTAAACGGACAAATCGAAAAAGTTGTTTCTTTTAATATAGAGATAATACCAAGAACCCCTGTTGTAAAGGCTGGTTTAAAAACTAAAAGTTTTATCTCAGAATCAGTGCTTAAAAATGGTAGTTGGGTAAAAATCAGGTTAAATCAAGACGGAATTTATAAAATATCTTATTCCGAATTAATTGATATGGGGTTTACAAATCCGGGTAATTTAAAGATTTATGGTAATTCTTCAGGAATGCTCCCTATACTTAACACAGAACCTTGCCAGGATGATTTAATTCAAAACCCGATTTACTTTGATAAAGGGAGTGATGGAATTTTTAATGATGGTGATTATGTTTTGTTCTACGCTAATGGGCCCGACAAATGGCAATACAATTTAGATGATAACTTTTATTATTTAGCAAAACACATTTACTCCATTTATAACTATTTCTTTTTAACAACTGATGTTGGTTCATTAAGTACAGTAAATTCAATTACTAATCCTGTTGGGAGTACCATCGAAACCTACACTACTTTTACAGACTTTCTTCATCATGAAATTGAACAGGAGAATCTACTTGAATCAGGTCAATTATGGTTTGGTGAACATTTTGATATAACAACTAATTATAGTTTTGAGTTTGAGTTTCCAAATCTTGTAAAGTCATCTCCTATTCGTTTGAAAACGGCTTTAGCTGCAAGATCATCGGCTAATACAACATTCAATATCACATCAGGTTATCAAACAATTGCAAACCCGGAAATAGCAGCTGTAAATATGAGCTCATACACATCTACTTATGCAATTAGAAATATAGCTGAAGGTAATTTTACAAGCTCAACCGATAATTTTACTATTACCATAAATTATAATAAATCTTCTTCCTCGTCAGAAGGTTGGCTCGATTATATTACTATAAATGCAGAACGTCAATTATCGATGAGTGATGATCAACTTCTTTTTAGATATTTTAATTCCGAAACGACACCGAAAATTATTGAATTTGAAATCCAGAATACGGGTTCATCAACAAAAGTATGGGATGTTACAAACCCAAATCAACCTGAAAATTTGGCAACCGACTTGTCTGGTTCTTCAATTTTAATAAAAGTAACTGTTAATCCCGGTTTAAACGAATTTATTGCATTTAATCCCGACAATTTTCTACTTCCAGAATTAGTTGGAAATATTGAAAATCAGAATCTGCATAGTATTAATCATCGGGATATGATTATAGTTACACATCCTGATTTTATTTCACAGGCAAATGAAATAGCAGATATCCACGAACAACAAGATGGGTTATCAGTTGTAATCGTTACTCCGGAACAAATTTTTAATGAATTTTCATCCGGAACGTCTGATGCTACAGCAATCAGAAATTTTGTCAGAATGATTTACGATCGTCCATCCACTACCGACACATTAAAATACTTATTATTTATAGGAGATGGTTCTTACGATCACAAATCAATAACTGCCAGTAATATAAATTACATTTTAACTTATCAGTCAGAAAATTCTTTAAATCCAACTACCTCATTTGTAACAGATGATTTTTTTGGATTGCTTGATGCTACAGATAATGTAGAAGCTGACAATTCCGGTTTAGTCGATATCGGAATTGGAAGGCTCCCTGTTAAATCAGCTGAAGAGGCTCAACAAATAGTTGAGAAAATAAAATCATATTTAAACATTGAAAATAAAGGAGACTGGATTAATTCAATATGTTTTGTTGGTGATGACGAAGACAATAATATTCATATGCGCGATGCTGATCGTTTAGCAACTTTCGTAGATACAAGCTATCATTATTTCTTTATTAATAAATTATATCTCGATGCCTTCCCACAAGAGTCATCGGCCATTATTGAAAGTTACCCTGAAGTTAACAGGTTAATAAATGATGAAATTAACAATGGCATTTTGATTTTTAATTATACCGGGCATGGAGGAGAAAGTGGATTAGCACATGAGCGGGTACTTTCTATCGATGATATTAACTCCCTGGTAAATTTCGATAAACTTGCAGTATTTATGACTGCAACCTGCGAATTTAGTCGTTTCGATAATCATCAATATACTTCGGCAGGCGAACTGGTATTGCTTAACCCAAATGGTGGCGGTATCGCTCTGTTTTCAACAACCAGGCTGGTTTATTCAAGTCCTAACTATACTTTAAATCGAAATTTTTACAACTATGTTTTTGAAAAAGATTACAAAGGAGATACTCGATCTTTAGGTGATATCATGAGATTATCAAAAAACGCTTCCGGAACAGAAAATAATAAACGAAACTTTACTTTATTAGGCGATCCTGCATTAAAAATGCCATTACCGGAATACAATATTATTACCGATTCAATAAATCATAATAGCGTAAGTAATTATACCGATACCTTAAACGCATTAACAAAAGTTACCTTTCACGGGCATATAGAAAATAATTCCGGTGTTTTAGCGTCTTCGTACAATGGCATAGTATATCCATTGGTATTAGATAAAGAAAGAACAATAACTACTTTGGGGAATGATGGTGGTAACCCAATGGAATTTCAGACTCAGAATAATATACTTTATAAGGGAAAAGCAAGTGTTATAAACGGGAAATTTCAGTTTAGTTTTGTTGTTCCTAAAGATATCTCTTACCATTTTGATAATGGTAAAATAAGCTACTACTCTTTAAGCACAAATAACGATGCAAAAGGTTATTTTGATGATTTTATAATTGGCGGTTCAAACGATAATGCAGAACTCGACAATATTGGCCCGAATGTTCAATTATATATGAATGATGAAAACTTTGTTTCAGGTGGTGTTACTGACGAAAACCCAAGATTATTTGCTGTACTTACAGATAGTAGCGGTATAAATACTGTCGGAAATGGTATAGGCCATGACATTACCATAACACTTGATAATAATAGCAATAATATTATTGTTTTAAATGATTACTATGAATCTGATATTGACGATTATCAAAAAGGAAAGATAGAATATTTATTTTCCGAACTGGAAGATGGCGATCATAATTTAAAATTAAAAGTTTGGGATGTTTATAATAATTCATCTGAAGAAAACCTGGATTTTATTGTAGCTGAGTCAGAAAATTTAGCGATAAAAAATCTATTTAATTATCCTAATCCATTTACCGAACAAACCTCATTTTATTTCGATCACAACAGGCCTAACGAAGATTTGGAAATTCTAATTCAAATTTTTACAGTTTCAGGCAAACTTGTAAAAACAATTAATACCATAATAAACTCAAATGCTTTTCGTTCTGAACCTATAAACTGGAATGGGCTTGATGACTTTGGAGATATAATCGGAAGAGGTGTTTATATATATCAAATCAAGGTTAGAACAATTGATGGAGAAACAGTTAAGAAAATTGAAAAGCTTGTTATTCTAAAATAATCGTATTGTTAATCAGTAAATAATTCTATATTTGCAGCTCTTATATTTTTAGTGAACTATGATAAAGAAAATTTTTATTGCAATTGTATTTTTGACTTTTTTAGGACAAACTATGCATGGCCAGAATGGAGATATCACGACAGAGGAACTGGCCGGAGCAAATAATCCACTCGAATATTCTGCTTCGTTTTTAACAATTGCTCCTGATTCAAGAGCCGGAGCAATGGGTGATGTTGGTGCAGCTACCTCGCCTGATTATAATTCAATGCACTGGAATCCGGCAAAATATGCTTTTATTGATAGTGATATGGGACTTTCTGTATCGTATACTCCATGGTTACGAAATTTGGTAAATGATATAAACTTAGGGTATTTATCTTTTTATAAAAGAATTGACAAAAAACAAACAGTAGCTGTAACATTGTTATATTTTGACCTGGGAGATATTCAGTTTACAGATGAATTCGGAGAATATAACGGGCAACATACACCTTACGAAATGTCATTTGATGTAACCTATGCCAGAGCATTCTCTGAAAAAATTTCTGGAGGAGTTGCATTCAGGTATATCCGATCCGATATTACAGGTGGAGCCATAGTTGCGGGAGGAGAAACAAAAGCGGGTAACGCTGTTGCTGCCGATGTGTCAATGTATTATTTCAACGATAAACTTAAACTGGGAGAACAAAATGCTACCTGGTCATTTGGTATTAATATTTCAAATATTGGAAATAAAATTTCATATACCGATATTCAAAAGGATTTTTTACCAACAAATTTAAAAATTGGTACAGCATTAAAATATAATATTGATGAATATAATTCGTTAACTTTAGCTTTGGATATAAATAAGTTTTTAGTTCCCACACCTCCAATAATGGATGGTGACATTATTATTGCTGGTAAAGATGCCGATGTTTCAGTCCTTGAAGGAATGATTCAATCTTTTTACGATGCGCCAGGTGGCTGGAAAGAAGAACTGCACGAAATTAAATACTCCGTTGGCGCAGAATACTGGTATGCTAATCAATTTGCTGTTCGTGCCGGATATTTTCACGAACATGAAACTAAAGGTAACAGGAAATATTTTTCGGTTGGTGCCGGTTTAAGACTTAATGTTTTCACTATCGATTTTTCGTATTTGATTCCTGTTAAACAAAATAATCCTTTAGCTAATACCGTACGATTTACATTAGGTCTGGATTTTCAGGCATTTAAATTACAACAACGAGAAAAACGAGGATAAATGAATTTTAGAATCGGATACGGTTATGATGTACATCAATTAGAAGAAGGTAGAGATTTATACCTTGGAGGAATAAAAATTCCTCATTCTAAAGGATGCATAGCTCACTCTGATGGTGATGTTTTAATTCATGCCATTTGTGATGCACTTTTAGGTGCTGCCGCTATGCGTGATATTGGTTTTCATTTTCCGGATACAGATTCAGAATTTAAAAATATCGACAGCAAAATATTATTGCAAAAAACAATGAATATCATTTCAAATAAAGGATATTTTTTAGTTAACATCGATTCTACTATCTGTTTACAGAAACCCAAGATCAAAGATTATATACCTGAAATAACAAAAACACTAGCAAATATTATAAATACTGACCAAGATAATATTTCTGTAAAAGCTACTACCACAGAAAAATTAGGATTTATTGGCAGAGAAGAAGGCATTGCAGCTCATGCTGTTGTTTTAATTCATAAATCAGTTTAAATAGTCCTTTTATTATTAGCTATTTTTTTATATCTTACAAAAGAATTTCATTATTGCACTTCAATAATAACGAACGGGCAATAAATTAACACATTGAATTTTTCAGTTCAAAAAAATTTTAAACATGAAAAGGACTCTTGTTTTAGGAGCAAGTCCTAATCCAATCAGGTTTTCGCATAAAGCAGTAAAAAGCCTGGTTCGTCATGGATACGATGTGGTTCCTATTGGAATTCGAGAAGGTGATATTATGTGGCAAAAAATCGTTGTTGGCAAACCCATAATTAAAGATATTCACACAGTAACATTATACCTTAATTCCGACAATCAAAAAGAATATTACGATTATATTTTACAACTTTCACCAAAACGAATTATATTTAACCCGGGGGCCGAAAACCAGGAACTTATAGAACTCGCAATGAAAAATAATATTGAAGTTTCTATTGCTTGCACCTTAATTATGTTGAATTCAAATAAGTACTAATGCTTAATACGATTACCTCAATTGAAGAATTTAATGATACTATAGAAAATACTCCCGGAGCTTTAATTTATTTTTCGCACGAGAAATGCAATGTATGTAAAGTATTGAAACCTAAAATTCATAATTTGCTACAAACAGAATTCCCAAATATTGAAATGTTTTATTCCGATACAGTACTTTATCCTGAAATTGCTGCTCAGAATTCAATCTTTACAGTTCCAAGCATTTTAATTTTCTTCGACAAAAAAGAATTTTTACGTAAAAGCAGGAATATCGGAATTGAAGAGCTTAGAAAAGAAATAGATCGTCCATACAATTTAATGTTTAATTAGATTTTGGTAATTCTCAACAAATTTTGCATTCATTTAAAGATTTTTTCAATGAATAATTTGTATCTTACCTTTTTATTTGTTCAAATAAAAAGTGATTATGAACCTAAATATTAAAAAAATATTTAGAAATGAAGCACCAAAATCAAATCATAACGAATTTGATCTTTCCCGATTTAAAAATGTTGAAAGTTTTTTAAATGAGATTGGTGGGTTAAGCCGGTTTACCGGTAACTTTTTTCGTGAATTATTTCGTCCACCATACGAACATAAAGAATTACTAAAACAAACATACAGTATTGGATTAAGTACTCTTCCGTTAATTGGAATAACCGCATTTATTATGGGGCTTGTACTTACCTTGCAATCAAGGCCTGTTATGGCAGAGTTTGGAGCTGAATCATGGTTGCCGGGAATGGTTTCTGTATCCATCGTACGTGAGATAGGCCCTGTAATTACAGCTTTGATTTGTGCAGGCAAAATTGGTTCGGGGATAGGCGCCGAGCTTGGCTCAATGCGTGTTACCGAACAAATTGATGCAATGGAAGTATCAGGCACAAATCCAATGAAATACCTTGTTGTAACCCGCGTAATTGCAACAACATTTATGATTCCAATATTGGTTTTTTACTCTGATGCCATATCTTTCTTTGGCTCTTATATTGCAGTAAACATGCATGGTTTCATTTCGTTTCCATTATTTATAAACCAGGCTTTTGACTCTTTACATTATTACGACCTGATTCCGGCAACTATTAAAACATTCTTTTTTGGTTTTGCTATAGGTATTATTAGTTGCTATAAAGGTTATTTCTCTGAAAATGGCACTGAAGGTGTTGGCAAGGCTGCAAATTCAGCAGTAGTTATTTCATCTTTGGTAATTTTTATTATTGATTTAATTGCTGTTCAGTTATCAGAAGTATTTCATGTTTTCTCGATTTAAAATGCTTGAGCAAAAAGAAAATATTATCAGTAATAGTATGATCAACAATCATAAAATTGTTATTCAAATTGAACATCTGAAAAAATCTTTCAATGGAAATAATGTATTGAAAGACATTAATCTGACCGTTCGGGAAGGTGAAAATTTAGTTATTTTAGGAAAATCCGGAATAGGAAAATCTGTACTTATAAAATGTATTGTCGGTTTAATTTATCCTGATGCGGGTTCGCTTAAAGTTTTCGGAAAAGAAGTAGCTGAAATGAACCCGCGAGAGCTTAATGTACTAAGAACAAGAGTGGGATTTATCTTTCAGGGAAATGCACTGTATGATTCGATGACAGTTAGAGAAAATCTTGAATTTCCCTTACGTAGAAACAAAACCATTACCGATCCATATGTTATTGAAGAACTTATTGTTGATACTTTAGAAAATGTCGGATTAGTTGATGCTATTGACAAAATGCCATCTGAACTTTCAGGCGGAATGAAAAAACGCATTGGCGTAGCAAGAACATTGATATTAAAACCTGAAATTATTCTTTACGACGAACCAACAACGGGTTTAGATCCATTAACATCAAGAGAAATTAGTAACTTGATTCTTAAAATACAAAATAAATATAACGCGTCATCAATAATAATATCTCATGATCTGAATTGTTCAAAAATCACATCAGACAGGATGATGATTTTACACGAAGGAATAATTCGTACCGAAGGCACTTTCGATGAGCTTAAAAGTTCTGATGATGAATGGGTTCGTTCATATTTTAAAATTGATTAAAATTAAGAGTTATGCGTGACACCAAAAAACATAATATCAGGCTTGGTTTCTTTGTTGCAATTGGAGTTTTATTATTTATCCTTGGTATTTATTACATAGGAAGCCAAATTAATATCTTTAGTAAAAAAATCCAGATAAGCGGTATTTTTACTGATATAAGCGGACTGAAAGTAGGAAATAACGCACGTTTTTCAGGTATAAACGTGGGAACTGTTTCTAAAGTTCAAATAATTAATGATTCCCTGGTTAGAGTAGATATATCAATTCAGGAAAATGTAAGGCAATTTATTCGAAAAGATTCTAAAATGGAGATTGGATCAGAGGGTTTAATGGGGAATAAGATAGTTAACATTTACACTGGGAGCATTAATGTTGATATTATTGAAGAAGGAGATATTCTTGAAACAATTGAAGTTGTTCAAATAGACAAAATTCTTCGACAGTTAAATACATCGAGTATAAACACTGCCATAATTACTAAAAACGTGGCAGAAATTACTGATAAAATTAATCGCGGCGAAGGTGCTTTCGGGAAATTATTTGCCGATACTTCATTCTCAAATAATCTTAGTCGAATTGGCAAAAATACGGCTAAACTTACAAATAACTTTGCAGATATTACAGATAAGATTTCTAAGGAAGAAGGAACCATTGGAATGCTTTTATCAGATACCGTTTTGGCAAACCAATTATTTTTAACCGGAGGAAATCTGCAAAAATCAACACAAAATCTGGTTGAAATTACTGAACAGATAAATCGTGGGCAGGGATTATTTGGTGAAATATTCACTGATACAACTTTTACTTCCGGACTAAGCAGAGTAGGTAAAAATCTGGATTACACAACTGAAAAAGCCAAAATATTATCTGATAATCTTGTAAAAATTACAAATGAAATAAATGAAGGTCAGGGATTAATTGCACGTTTGATTTATGATACCGCTTTTGCTGACAGTATTGAAATTGCTGTACAAAATGTAAACAAAAGTGCAAAAGAAGTAGAAGAAGCAGCAAACGTTGTTAAAAGAAATTGGTTAATCAGGCTATTTTCGAAAAAGGAAAAGTAAGAAGAAATCTTTGTTAAGAACAAAAAAGCCCTGAAATTTAATTCAAGGCTCAATGTTAATTTACTATGTCATTCCGGCCGAAGAGCAGGAATCTCTTTTTCAAAATAGATTCCTGCCTACGCAGGAATGACCATCATTTTTAAAATAATCTATCAATCAATTCATCGTCGGCAATATTTGCAAGGGTAACTTTTAAATCGGGAGTACGTTCCATTTCGCGTTTAACAGCAAATAATGCACCATCGTTTCTAGCCCAACTTCGGCGGGCAATACCATTGTTTACATCCCAGTGTAACATCATTCGTAATCGTCGGTCGGCATCTTCACTTCCATCCAGCACCATTCCAAAACCTCCATTAATTACTTCGCCCCATCCAACTCCTCCTCCATTGTGTATTGAAACCCATGTAGCACCACGAAATGAGTCACCAATTACGTTTTGAATTGCCATATCGGCTGTAAATTGTGAGCCATCATAAATATTTGAAGTTTCGCGGAAAGGTGAATCAGTTCCGGAAGTATCATGATGATCACGACCCAGAACAACCGGAGCAGACAGTCTTCCATCTTTCACAGCCTTGTTAAATGCTGCTGCAATTTTTGTTCGGCCTTCGCAATCGGCATATAAAATACGTGCTTGCGAACCTACTACCAATTTGTTTTTCTTGGCTTCGCTAATCCATCTAATATTATCTTTCATCTGCTGAGATATTTCAATAGGAGCAGTTTTCGCTATTTCCTCCAAAACATCTATTGCAATCTGGTCTGTTAAATCCAGATCTTCAGGTTTTGATGATGTACAAACCCAACGAAATGGTCCAAAACCATAATCGAAACACATTGGCCCCATAATATCCTGAACATACGATGAATACTTGAAATTACCATCTTCTTTCATTACATCGGCACCGGCACGACTTGACTCCAATAAAAAAGCATTTCCATAATCGAAAAAATACATTCCTATTTCAGCTAATTTATTAATTGCTGTAACTTGCCTTTTTAGTGAATTATGAACATGGGTTTTAAATCCTTCAGGATTTTCAACCATCATTTTATTCGATTCTTCGTAAGTTAATCCGGCGGGATAATATCCTCCGGCCCACGGATTATGTAATGAAGTTTGATCAGATCCTAAATGAATATAAACTTTACGTTCTGCCAATCTCTCCCATAAATCAACAATATTTCCTAAATAAGCTATTGAATAAGCTACTTTCTTTTCGCTATACTCAAGGGCGGTATCAATAGTTTTATCAACATCTTCAATAACTTCGTCAACCCAGCCCTGCTCCTGGCGTTTATACGCAGCTTTTGGATTTATTTCAGCAGTAATACTAACAATACCCGCAATATTTCCTGCTTTAGGTTGAGCACCACTCATACCTCCTAAGCCTGAAGTAACAAATATTTTTCCTTCCGGTCCTTCACCCGATTTAGCAATTTTTCTACTTGCATTTAATAAAGTAATAGTTGTACCATGCACAATTCCTTGTGGCCCGATATACATAAATGAACCAGCTGTCATTTGACCGTACTGTGTAACGCCTAAAGCATTAAACTTCTCCCAATCGTCCGGTTTAGAATAATTTGAAATCATCATACCGTTTGACACAACAACTCTTGGGGCATCTTTATGTGATGGAAATATTCCCATTGGATGACCGGAATAAAGAACCAGTGTTTGTTCATCAGTCATTTCAGCCAAATATTTCATTGTAAGTAAATACTGTGCCCAGTTCTGGAAAACAGCTCCGTTACCACCATAAGTAATTAACTCATGAGGATGCTGTGCTACAGCATAATCCAGATTATTACTTAACATTAACATGATAGCCTGAGCCTGACGTGATTTTGCAGGGAAATCATCAATTGAACGGGAATAAATTTTATAATCAGGACGGAAACGATACATATAAATTCTACCATACATTTCCAGTTCCTCAGCAAATTCCTTAGCTAATACTTCGTGATGCTTTTTATCGAAATATCGCAAAGCATTTTTTACGGCAAGTTTCTTTTCAATTATTGTTAAAATCTCTTTACGTTTTGGAGCATGGCTAATTTCCGGGTCGTATGGTTTCGGAGAAGGCAATTCTTTAGGAATCCCTTGTAAAACTACTTTTTGAAATTCTTCTCTTGTCATTATATTATATTTTTTGATGATTAAATTGAAAATGATACTTTAATAATTTAATTAAAAGCTAATCAAAAAGTCTTGAATTGTCATTCCCTTGAAAAAGGGAATCTCTTAATTAACTATTAAAGAGATAAATTATGAGATCCCCAATCATCCCGATAACTATCCGGGAGGGGATGACAGATAATAACTTTTTGGGCACCCTTAACTATGGATATCTTATCCTTAAGATATTATCGGTTAAAAGAGAATAGCAATTTGTCCGGTTCATAATTTATCAGGTTCTGCTATAATTAAAACAATGCCAAAAATACAAATTATGAGTTTATTAAGAAAGATAAAAATCATTATATGACATTTATTACTGACATAATTTCTGAATATTTATATTAGCATACTATTTGATGCAAGCTGATATATAATTAAATTTGAAGAATCGTAAATCTTAAAATCTTTAAAAAATGAAAAAATCGTGGATTATAATAATTGTAATTGCTGTAATAGCAATCTTTATTTATTCGTCAGTTAAAGGGACTTATAACAAAATGGTAGCTATGGACGAAGCTGTTGTTTCGCAATGGGCTCAAGTTGAAAATGTATATCAACGTCGCGCAGATCTAATACCTAATCTGGTTAATACAGTTAAAGGTTATGCGGCACATGAGCAGGAAACTTTAACCGGAGTTGTTGAAGCAAGGGCAAAAGCTACATCAACAACAATTGATCCGAGTAATTTAAATGCTGCAAGTATTCAGGCTTTTCAACAAGCTCAGAGTGGTTTAAGTTCGGCTTTATCAAAACTAATGGTTGTTGTTGAACGATACCCTGATTTAAAAGCAAATCAGAACTTTCTGGAATTACAGGCACAGCTTGAAGGCACTGAAAACAGAATAACTGTGGAGCGTCAAAAATTTAATAACAGCGCTCAGACATTTAACACCTATATAAAGCAGTTCCCTAAAAATATATATGCAAATATTTTCAATTTTGAAGAAAAAGCATATTTCAAAGCACAGGAAAATGCAAATGAAGTACCAAAAGTAGAATTTTAATCATAAACTTATGAAATCATCACAATTTTTTAACGAAGAACAAAAGAAATTAATAACCGATGCTATTAAAGAAGCTGAATTAAATACATCGGGAGAAATACGTGTACACATCGAATCGGATTGCAAAGAAGATGTGTTAGACCGTGCTGCTTATATGTTTGAAAAGCTAGCCATTCATAAAACAGAATTGCGAAATGGGGTGCTTTTCTATTTATCTATTAACGACCGAAAATTTGCCATTTTAGGCGATGCAGGAATCAATGCTGTTACACCTGATAATTTCTGGGACGAAATAAAAGAAACTGTAATAAATCATTTTAAAAAGGATGAGTTTGATATTGGATTAAGCACAGGCATTAAAATGACCGGATTAGCTTTAAAAGAACATTTTCCATATCAGAAAGATGATGTAAACGAATTATCTGATGAAATTTCATTTGACGATAAATAATACTACTATGCAAAAAAGAATCAAACATATATTATTGATATTATTATCTGTAATTTCAATAAATGCAGTTGCTCAGGATTTTCCTGAAAAAGCAAATCCGCCCAGAATAGTAAATGATTATACTAATTTTCTTAGTGTACAAGAAAACCAAGCTTTGGAAAATAAATTAGTGCAATTTAATAATCAATCATCTACTCAAATTGCAATTGTTATAGTTAAATCCCTGGATGGATATGATCCTGCTTCCTATGCATTTGGGCTAGGTGAAAAATGGGGAATTGGACAAAAAGGTAAAAACAACGGAATTTTAATTCTTGTAAAACCTAAATATCAGAATTCAAAAGGTGAAGTTTTTATTGCAACAGGTTATGGTGTTGAAGGTGCTGTACCTGACGCAATTACCAAACGAATAGTTGACAATGAGATTATCCCGTATTTTAAGCAGGGAATGTATTATAAAGGCCTTGATGAAGCTACAAACAGAATTATTGAATTAACAAAAGGTGAATACACAGCCGATGCATATCGCAAAGCTACAAGCAGTAGTCCCGCATCGGCTATTCCGGGAATTATAATCTTTCTAATTGTAATAATATTTAGTTTTGTGGGAAGAGCAAGACGCGCACGTCATTACTCTGTTGGCCATAATGTTCCGTTCTGGATTGCAATGAGTATGATGGCTTCTAGCAGGAGTCACGGTGGAAGTTTTGGTAATTTCTCTTCGGGCGGAGGTGGATTTGGCGGCTTCGGTGGAGGAGGTTTTGGTGGCGGTGGCGCCGGAGGAAGCTGGTAAATTTAATTTACTGGGTTATTGGTTTATGAGTAAATAGTTTATTAGTATATCTTTTGATAAAATAAATCCTGCAGTTTAACTGTGGGATTTTTTATTTCATACTCGTAATTTCCATAATGTATTAATACTGGTTTAAATTAACGTTGAAAAATTTAACGTATCAGGGCTAAAGATACTATCTAAAATTCCAAATAAATTTTAATCTTTTTTCCGTACTTTTGCATCAATGGAAAGAGGACTTCCTGCGAAAGCTTTATACGGATGTTCATCTTGTGTAGGTGGGGCAACCCACCTACTTTTTACT
>JAUWQL010000016.1 GCA_030611105.1 Bacteroidales bacterium | reverse complement strand
CCCTTTCTTTGTTTTAGATTTGTTTTTTGCATTATAAATATATTAAGTTTCCCTCGCTAAAAGCCTGCCTGACGGCAGTCAGGCGAACGACTGTGCTAAGTGGCACTGCAATCGCTCGGCTCCTGCCGAGTGATGAATATTCACATCTCATTTACCTCAAAATCACAAAACATATTTGCACTACTATAAACATATGATTCAACATTAGAAACAATACCTGCAACAGCTGGATTGTTATGCAAATAATTTATTTTTTGATCAATTACGTCATTTGTGAACAGTTCTGTTGGATGATTTGTCTTTTGCCAAAATTGATATTTTTTATTCTGATTTTTGTATTTAGCAAAATACTTAAACATATGTAATAACCATTCTTTTCTGCTTTCACCAGGCTCTTCTTGTATTGTTCGTATAATTGCTTTTGCAGTAAAACTTTTAAAATCCCTAATTATTTCGTTAAGCTTTTCTTCATTATGTCGAGCTATAAGATGAATATGGCTTGGCATTATTACAAAAGCAAAAATCTCTAATCCTTTTTCTTTTCTACAATACTCCAAACTTTTCAATACAATATCACAATATTTGCTTCTTGTGAAAATATCTATCCATCCTACAACTGTGAATGTAAGATAATACGCAGAGTCTGTATTTGCTTTTCGTTTTTCTGACATATTGTATTAATGTTCTTGTTAAAATAATTGTCACTTGCTAAAAGCCTGCCTAACGGCAGTCAGGCGAGCGACTGCGCTGTTAGTTATACATTAAGCTTTCTTTTCCAATAAGTCATTTATAGTTTTAACCAAATTCTTTAAACCAACCGGTTTTTTCATGTATTTATTAGCTCCTGCATTAATGCATTTTTCACGATCGCCGGGCATTGCTAATGATGTTAAAGCAATAATAGGAATACCTGAAATTTTGGAATTACTATTTGCCCTTATTTCTTTTGTTGCTTCCAATCCATTCATTACAGGCATTTGTATATCCATTAAAATTAATTCAGGCTTTATTTCATTTACCATAGCTACAGCCTCTTTCCCGTTTCGGGCTACAAGTACCTTAAATTGCTTGGCTTCCAGATAATCTTTAATGGTTATTATATTATATTCGTTGTCTTCGGCAAGAAGAATAAGTCGCTGACCTTCACGCTTTTTACGGTCATCTTTTTTCACTATTAAAACATCGGATTCAGCATTTAACTCATCAATTTTTGAGTCTTTGAGTTCTGATTCATCTTTTTTATCATACTCCATAATTGGTATTGTAACAATGAACCGACTACCTTTCCCTTCTTGGCTTCCAACTGTTATTGAACCATTGTGCAGATTTGTTAATTTATTTACCAGTGCCAAACCAAGTCCGGTTCCTTCGTATTGTCGTGAAAGTGTGCTGTCTATTTGAACAAAAGGCTGGAACAACTTGTCAATGTTTTCCTGTGATATACCAATACCTGTGTCCCAAACTATAAAACTAATGGTTTGGTTTTCTTTGTTTACATTAACTTCTAAACCAATTTGCCCTCCATCCGGAGTAAATTTTACAGCATTACTTAATAAATTCACAAGAATTTGTTTCATGCGTTTTTCATCTGCCCGGAATGTTTCAATTGTACTTGAAGTATTTGTCGATACTTTAATTTTTTTATTAAAAGCAGTTTGTTTTATAAATCTTAGGCTCGATTGCATTAATTCTTCAATAGAGATTTCTCTATATTCCAGTACAATTTTTCCTGCTTCTATTTTTGCCAGATCAAGTATTTCATTAATTAAATCGAGTAAATGCCTGCCGCTTTCTTCAATGTGTTGTATTTTTTCTGTTTGTTTCTTATTAAGTTTTCCGTAAATTTCTTCTTGTAATGCTTCAGAAAGGCCAAGTACCGCGTTTAGCGGGGTTCTGAGCTCATGACTCATATTAGCAAGAAATTCATCTTTCATCCCGGCTGCTTTTGCCAGTTCGGCATTAGCAAAACTTAACTCTGCCGTTCTTTTTTCCACTAATTCTTCTAAATTATTGTGGTGCTTTTGAAGTTCTTCCTCGGCTTTTTTACGTTCAATTGAAATACTTATCTGACCGGAAATAAATTCGAGTATTTCCATATCGGATTCATTGTACGCGTATTCATCAGTATAACTTTGAACGGCAAGTACCCCTATGACTTTTCCTTCAATTTTAAGTGGTACTCCAAGCCATATTTTTGATAAGCTTCCTTTATGTTCCAGTTTACCTTCCTTAACAAGTCTTTTTTTAAGATCGATATTTGCCAGAAGCGACTTTTTTGTATCAATTACATACTTGGTTAATGTCTTACCCGCCGGAACAGAAGTATACTTATCCTTTTTATCAGAAAAAAATGGTAGCGAAATTGTATCGGTTTTATTATTATAAAGAGCAATATAAAAATTTGTTGTATCGATTATTGTTCCGAGATATTCTTGTATCCGTTTAGCCAATTCTTCAAAATTATCAGTTATAATTACTGCATTGGAAATATTGTATAATACCTTTTGGATTTGCTCTGCACGTTTGCGTTCAGTAATTTCTGCCTTTAAATCTTTAGTTGCTATATTAAGATCATTTAAAACTATTAAGTTGGCAATTCTCTGTTTTTCGCTTTTTTCAAATTGTTTTCTCAGTTCTTCAGTTTTATCAATAATTTCTTTTTCTACATTCTTACGATCAGTTATATCTTCAAAAATAGCAGCGAAGTAATTTTTCTGAGCGCTGTAAACTATAACTGAATACCACTTGTTTGTCGATTCAAGAAAACTTTCAAATTTACGAGTTTTCCCGGTTAAGGCTACTTGACCATAAATTTCGATCCATTTGATTATATCGTTTACAATGTCAGGTGAAATTTCAGTAATCTTTTTTCCAATTATTTCTTCTCTTTTTAACCCTATTATCTCTTCATAAACATCATTAATTTCAATAAAGATGTAATCTATTGGCACATTATTTTCATCTAATACAATTTCATGAAAAGCAAAACCATTAACCAAACTATTAAACAAGCTTCTATACTTTTTTTCGTTTTCTAATGTGCTTTCATTTGCTATAAGTAATTTTTTATTTGCCTTTATTAACTTTTCTTTATTTTCCTGTAAGGAAAGATGTGTATTTATTCGTGCCAACAACTCTTCTCTTTGAAATGGTTTAGAAATAAAATCTACAGCACCAAGTTCAAAACCTTTTAATTTGTTTCCTATTTCAATTACGGCTGTAAGAAACATGAGAGGTATTTCACTTAACTTTTTATTTTGTTTAATTTTTTCACATACCTCGAAACCGCTCATTTCAGGCATCATAATATCTAAAAGAATTAAATCCGGAATATTATCTTCAAGAAAAGCAAGTGCGAGCTTGCCACTATTGGCCGAGAAAGTATTATATCCTTCAAGCTCCAACATATCGCACATCATTAAAAGGTTAGCGTTGCTATCATCAACAATTAATATATATTTTTTCTTTTGCATCTACATAAAAAATTAAATTCAAATTTAGTTATCAATATTTCGAGATTTTCATTATGAATATTCTATGTTTCCTTATTTGTTTAGGTAATAATTTTATACTTTGCCTTTTCACCCATTTTTTTAAGCATTTCATTTACTTCTTTCCGCAATTCATTAATCATAATTTCTCTGTCCACACTAGCATCATTGAAAATTTCAAGTTCAATAATTTTCTTTTTTATTTCTTCTTCCGCCTGCTTACGCTCAGTTATGTCGTGGTTAATTGATAAACTTGCTTTTTCTCCTTTAAACTCTATAGGTGTTACTATTACTTCAGTCCAGAATTCTGTACCATCCTTTTTCCTTTTCATTTCACATGTTGTAACTGTTTCTCCATTTTGCAGCTTTTCCTCCCACTCATCCGTATTCATCTTCTCTGATCCGGGAATAGAAATATCTCTAATAATATTCATCTTCAACAGCTCGTTTCTTGTATAGCCAGATTGTTTTGTGGCTGCGGGATTAGCTTCTAATATCCGGCCTTTGTTTGCCCCGCCAATTTTTGTAACAAATATAGCATCACCCAAATCATTAAACAGATTCTTAAACCTTTTTTCACTTTCCTGCAGTGTTACTTCCATCTGCTTACGCTCAGTGATATCTTCTATCATACATAAATGTCGAGGGTGAGTTTTATCCTTAACCTTTATAGGTGCAATGGTCATATTAATCCAAACAATTGAACCATCCGGTAGAATATATCGCTTATTCATATTGAACCCTGTTATCTTCCCGGCATTCAATAGAGCCATATTATCCATATCTTCCTGCACATCATCAGGATGCGTGATGCTCATCCAGTCAATCGGGGCCATTTCCTTTTTGCTCCGGCCTGCAATTTGGGCAAATCGTTGATTAACTTCATAGATATGTCCCGTTAGAGAGTCAATTAAAGCAATACCCAGAGGTGCTTCCTCAAACATTGTTCTCATTCGTTCTTCGCTCCTCAGCAATGCTTCTTCCGCCTGTTTACGTTCTGTGATGTCCAGAATAATCGCGGTGAATATTAATTTTTGATCATATATCAGAAGTTGCATATGTACTTCCACATTATAAAGTGATTGATTTTTACGTTTGTGAACAGTCTCAAAAACAATTTTTCCCTTTTCACCTTTGCGTAAGGGAGCTATCAATTTTGCAAACGATTCGCTCGTAAGTTCAGGATTAATATCCAATGGTGTTAGTTTTTTTAATTCTTCCATCGTATAACCCAGATTATGTTGAGCGGCATTATTCACCTGAATATATGTCAAAGTATCTGCATTGAACAAATATATTTCATTTAGAGAGTCTTCGAAAATGCGGCTGAAACGTGCATTTTTTTCTTCTGCCTTCTTGCGCTCTGTAATATCATGTCCCAAAACAACAAGGCCTTTCCGCTCACCATCCGGGTTAATAACAGGCACTTTGGCAACATCGAAAACCCGTACTGAACCATCGGGATCAGGAAACGTCTCTTCTCCCTGAATAAGATTACCCTCCTTCCAGGCTCTTGCATCGCTTTCTTCGCAGGTAAGGAATGAATCTTGAAACTTACTATTAAGTTTTGCTAATTCGGAATCTTTCTTCCCACGATAGTCTATGCTCTCGAGCTGAAAAATACGGATGCCTGCATCATTAACCTTGAGCCAGTGTCCGTCTCCATCTTTAAAGCAAACAAAGTCCGGCATGGCATTAATCAAGGTTTGTAACTGCTTCTCGCTTTCCTGTAGAGCTTCCTCCGCCTGCTTACGCTCTGTGATATCTTCAGAAACTTTTAAATAATTGACTTTCTTGCCTTGCTTATTAAAAATTGGTGAAATAGAAGCAGCTTCCCAAAATAATTCACCATTCTTTTTCTTATTATGAAACTCTCCATGCCACTCTTTACCGGAAGATATAGTATTCCACAGCTCTTTATAAAATTCATCAGTTTGCACTCCGGATTTTAGAATTCTTGGATTTTTACCTATAGCTTCTTCACTGGTATATCCTGTTAGATATGTAAATTTTGGATTTACGTATTCCAAATTTCCATTCAAATCTGTAATGGTAATTACGGAAGGACTTTGTTGTACTGCTGTAGAAAGTTTTATAAGTTCTTCTTCTGCTTTTTTGCGCTCGGTGATATCGCGAATAATACCCGTGAAATATTTTTGATTATTTGTCTCCCAGCTTGATAAAGAAAGTTCAATAGGGAATTCATCTCCATTTTTCCGAAAAGCAGTTAATTCAATTGTTTGTCCTATTATTATTATTTTGCCTCCAATTTTCAGTCGTTTTATACCGGAATTGTGACCGTCTTTGTATCGGGGGGGTATTATTTCTGAAAGATTCTTATTTATCATTTCGGATGAAGAATACCCGAATATTTTTCCTGCAGCATTATTCCACGACAAAATAATTCCATCAGAGTTGATAGAAATTATTGCATCAGCAGCTGATTCTGTAATAGATCTATTTAGTTCTTCGCTCCTCTGCAGGGCTTCCTCTATCTGCTTGCGTTTCAGTTCATCTCTTTTCTTTTCTATCGCTTTAAGAGCTGCCGGGCCTAATCGTTTAATATGTTCTTTAATTACATAATCATCAGCACCGGCTTTTATACATTCAACGGCTGTATCTTCATTAGTGGAGCCGGTTAAAAGAACAAAAGGAGTAAATGGTGATTTTTTCTGTTTGATCTTTAAAGCGGATAAACCATCGAAAACAGGCATTTGATAATCAGAAATAATAAGATCGGGTTTGAATGTTTCCAGAGCCTTTTCAAAGTCTTCTTTTGTATCAACCACCTGAACCGTAAAGTTTTTTATAACTGTTCTTAGTTCTCGTTCTGCCAGCTCGGTATCTGAAGGAAGGTCTTCTACAATTAATACACGCAATTTATTTTTCATAATGCAATTTATTTATAATATCACTACTGACTGACTAAATTTATTGAACATGCTTAAAATTGTCTGTTTTCTATACGTTAATACCTAAAATCCGCAGATATTTTTCGCAAATATCTGATAGTCACGGCGTGAGTCTTTTTGCCACAACACTTGCTCCAAGTCTACGAAACACTATAAATCAACAACTCACACCGTGACTTGCGGATATAAGGTAATAATATTTCGCCCATTACGAGGCTCTATTTCAAAATTAATCATTTTACTATTGATAAAAAGTATCTATCTTGGTTTTTCGTTTATCACTAACCAATATGATCCTAGCTGATTTATAGTTTCCACAAAATTATTAAAATTAACCGGTTTTACCACATAGCTATTGGCGCCTAATTTGTATGCAGCGGCAATATCAGGGTCTTCTTTTGAAGAAGTAACAATAATGACCGGTATTTTACTGGTTTGTTTATTCGATTTTACTTGTTTTAGTACCTCCAATCCATCTACTTTGGGCAGTTTAAGATCCAGGAAAATCACTTTTGGCAATTTGTTTAAATCTCTTTCTGAATATTGTCCCCGGCCAAAAATAAAATCCAGTGCCTGCTCACCATCTTCAAGTACAATCAGGCTGTTAGCCAGCCGATTATCTTTCAAAGAGCGAACCATTAATTCTGCATCATTTGGATTGTCTTCTACAATAACGATTTCAAATTCACATTCCATTTTTATGTCCTCCTTTTTTTAAAGTCATTATTAATTCTCAACTAACAAATTCACTTTCAATTTTCAAAACGCAATGCAATTCCGCTTAAATTTGAAGCCATGTTTGCGTTTCGTTATTTTTAATCAAGTTTTTTCTTTTCGTTAATATATACTCGCTCATTTAGTTTCTTTAGAGATTTCATAAAGTCTTTTTCATTTAAAACTGTTTGCTGATATTTTGCTATTTCTCTTAGTTTTAAAAATCTGTCCTTCTTTTCAATTTTCTCCTTTATCATCACAGCATTTATAGTCTCAAGGTTAGAAAGAATCGCAAGTTCATTTATACTTGCAATATCCCTAATATTCATTATTTTTTCTGCCAACTCAGGATTTGCTTCTCTCCAGTCTTTTGCTGTACAGTTAAAAAGAGCCACATTTAACAAATCTGCTTCTTCTGCATAAGTAATCCATTCCATACCCTTTTCATAATTTATTTCAGGCAAAATGTAATTTTTTACAGCATCGGTGTGAATCAAATAATTGGTTTTACTCAAAATTCGCTTTACGTTCCACTCTAAATTGTATTGATTTGTTTCAACTTCTTTTAACCTCTGATATTCTGTTATTAAGTAGAGTTTAAACGTTGGACTTAACCAAGAGGCAAATTCAAAAGCAATATCTTTGTGAGCGTATGTCCCTCCATATCTGCCAGATTTTGAGATTATTCCAATTGCATCTGTGGATTCAATCCATTTTTTTGATGTTAATGTGAAGCTATTTGACCCTGATTCATTTCTAAAGGCATCGAATTCGATGCTTTTAAAATTTGGATTATGCAATTGTTCCCAAAGTCCTATAAATTCAATAGTACTTCGTGTTCTCATCCAGTTCTGAATTATATAGTTTGTTCTTGCAGAATCTCGGAATCTTGCCATATCTGTAATTGAAATATATTCTTCCTCATTTTGCTTGTAAAGAACTATTTCAATATCATTTACATTTAATTTTGTTTTAGTCATGATTTATTTTTTTGCCACAAAAACAAATTTACCGATTCATTTTTAATTTTCAACTTTTCAACTTCTTTTTAGGTAATGAAAAATAAAATGTAGCACCTTTATCTACTTCGCCATTAGCCCATACTTCACCGCCATGGCGGTTAATGATACGCTGTACCAAAGCCAGGCCTACACCGGTGCCTTCAAATTCTTTTTCGCTATGCAAACGTTGGAATACTCCGAAAAGTTTATCCTTATATTTCATATTAAATCCTGCACCGTTATCTTTTATACAATAAGTTAATTTATTTTCTTCTATCTGGCAAGAAACCGAAATAAGGACTTGCTTACGATGAGCCGAAAACTTGATCGCATTGGAAATGAGATTCATCCACACATGACGCATCATATTAGTATCGCCTTCTACTTTGGTCAAATCGCCTATGGTAAACTTAACACGTTTCCGATCTTCCGATGTTGTAGTTTCGTGATATACTGCGTTTACCATATTTTTCATGTCAATTTCGGAAGAGCTTAAGGATGTGCGTCCCACACGTGAAAAGGCGAGCAGGTCATCAATGAGCTGACCCATTTTCCGGGCATTAAGCTGGATAATCGACCCAATACGTTTTCCCTCGGCATCAAAATTTGTAACATAATCATCCATTAAAATACGGGTGAATCCATCGATGGCGCGCAGCGGGGCCCGAAGGTCGTGAGATACTGAATATGAAAAGGCTTCCATTTCCTTGTTTGCCAATTCGAGTTGTTCATTTGATATTCGTAATTTTTCACTCGACTCATTCATATCTTCCAATAAAAAAGCCAATGCTTGCTGGGATTCAGTTACTTTAGTATTTTTTATTTCGAGTTCCTTTGTTCTTTCCTGAACTACATTTTCGAGATTTTTGCGGTATTTGGCAAGTTCTTGTTCTGCCTGTTTACGTTCAGTAATATTGCTATAATATGATAAAAGATTTTTTGGTTTTCCATTTTCATCCAGAATAACAGAGCAATTCATTTCAGCCGGAAAAATTGAACCGTCTTTTCTTTTTACCATAACTTCACCTCTCCATTGCTTGCCCGATAATAATGCAGGAATAATTTCTTGCTGCAAACGTTTTATTCCTTCTTCATTGCTAAACATAAATATAGGTTGACCAATTATTTTGCTGTCATCTTCAAAACCGCCGGTAATAAGAAGTTCTTTATTAACATATTCGATTTTTCCTTCCAAATCGGCAATAACAATTGCAAATGGCGAAATCTCAACGGTTCTGGATAATTTCAGTAGTTTTTCTTCGAACTGCTTGCGATCGGTAATATCAGTAACAAAACCAAGAAAGCGGTTATCAGAAAGCTTTACAGCATCTACCAACCAGTAACACAAGGAGCCATTTTTCTTTATAAAAGATAATTCACCGGAAGATTGTCCGGTTTTTACAACTTTTTGGAAATGTTTACCAGCTGCATCCCGTCCATCAGACGGAATAAGCTCAATCAGGTTCATCGAGAGTAATTCGGTTTTAGAATATCCGGTTATTAATGCAGCGGCAGTATTAACATCGGTGTAATTTCCTTTGTTATCAGCTACAAATACCCCAAAAGGAGCAGAATCTACATAACTACGGAAACGCTTTTCGCTTTCCTTCAATGCTTTTCGTGTAAACCAATGTTTTGTCCTGCTTAGCATTAAAAATCCGAGTAACATTGTTCCCAAAGGATAAATAATAATTACCGGTAAAGCAATGGTTTTAAATGTTTGCCATGCCTTTTCGGCAGGTAAAAATACGGTACATATTAGCATTATAATATGCACCAGTAAGCCCATTGCAAACAATTCAGCCAGATTATTTTTTTTCTCCCGTGAAGGCCTTAGTTTTCGCCATAAAATACCAATGGTTCCGGATGAAAGAATTACCGCGATACCCATCAACATACCATCACCTCCCATAATAAAACGATAGGTTCCGGTTACCAACATTGCAATTATTGTAGGAATTGAACCAAAAAACAAACCTGAAACCGAGAGCATAATCGAGCGGGTATCAAAAACGAGTCCCGTATAAAGAGTCCATGGAGTAAGCATAAGAACAACCCCAATTCCTCCTAAAATAACACCTACAAGAATTTTAACAAATAAATTCTTGAATTTTTCATCATCAGCCCACCAATAATCATATAACATACTAAATGCAAGTAGCATAGCCACATTCTGCAACAACCCGATTATAATAGAAGATTCGCTCATTTTACTATTGATTTAATGAATATTCACCATTTATAACATAAATACTCCCTTTCCTCATTCTCTCAGTTTTTCCCTTTCTCATTTTTTCCTTTTTCCAGTTCTTTCACTTTATCTTTTAATTCTTTAATCCGGAATTCTCGACCAACAAACAGATCATTTATTTGTTCCAATTCTTTGTTTTTTTCAAGATCTCTAACATCTTTTTTAAGACTTTCGATTTCTTCAATTAGTTCGTTTTTACTTTTATCTTGTAAAGTGCTCATAACTATTTTTTTGAAATTACTGATTAACTATCACTGTTTTTATTTTTTAGTTCGTTAATTTCATCTCTAAGTTCTTTTATTCGGAATTCGCGGCCTACAAAGAGTTTATTTAATCTTTCGAGTTCTTTGATATTATCATTAAGTTCGTTAGTGCGTTCTTTTACGAGTTCTTCGAGGTGGTCACGATGTTTTCTTAATTCTTCCTCCGCATGCTTTAAATCTGTAATATCTTTGGCACCAGCCACAACATTGGTAACATTACCTTTTTCATCGGTTAGTACACTTGCATTGAAAGACATAGGTATAAGTTTGCCATCCTTGGTTCTGTATGTGAGTTCACGATTTCGGATAGTATTTATCTTACTAATGTCCTTTACCTTTTTGGCATTACGGAAAAATTGAAATAGTAGAATGACTTCTTCTTCTTCTTCTTCTGCAAAAATAATACTTACCGGTTGTCCAATAAGTTCCTTTTCTGTATAACCTAACAGATGACAGGTCGCAGGGTTCACGGTCTGTATTGTTGCTTCCTCGTCAACCACAATAAGGGTATCCAAAAAGTTCTGTATGATAGATTCTGTGTAGTCTTTTGATGCAATAAGAGACTCTTCTGCCTTCTTACGTTCGGTGATGTCTTGCAGCACAACCAGTTGTTCTTCTTCTTCTTCTTCTTCTTCTGCAACTATTATTCCTCTTGCAATAATATTGAACACACGTTCCCCTGTTTTTTCCGATTGATAGTTCAGTTCAAAATTCTCTAATATGCCGTCTGTTTCAAAAAGGGCTGTTAGTTCAGTTCCAAGCCTTCCGTCCTCATCACCGAGAAAACCGGTTATGCAAGTACCTATTATTTTTTCTGAATCAATTTTAAATGTTTTGTAAAAAGTGAGATTAGCACTCTTTATTTTCATATTTTTATCAATGACAAGCAAAGAATCAGTGACGGTAGCCACAATTTTTTCTGAAATTTTTTTTTCTTTCCTTAATTTCGTTTCTCCCTCAGCCCGCTTCTGGCTAATAAGCCCGATGACATATGCTACCACAAGAAGAATGGTTAACCTTCCCAGGTTATTTATGGTAAGATTATGAACCGATATATAGCTTACAAAAATATGAACCATACCAAGAAAGAGGGCAATATATACAGCCTTCCTGTAATACCACATACCAGCCAAAATAACAGGAATATAGAAAAAATGCGTATAGACTACTTCCTTTTCCCTGATAAAGCCAATATTAAAGGCAAGTGCAAGGCATACGATTATCGTTAAAAGTAATATAAGTAATCTGTTGTTTTTAGTTTTTAATTTTATCATAATCAGACCTCCTTAAGTTGCCGGTTTATAGTTATTAAATTTTTATCCTCCACTGGTTTTGGGACTAACAGAGTTACATACAGGAGAATCACCAAAAGCTTTAATAAAGAGCTTATAAAGATTTCTCTCTTCCATTCCCCATTGTTTTGTAAGCTGAACGTACCTGAAAACACACTTTTCTTTTTTTATGTATTCCTTTATACCTCCATTTTTACCATTTGAACCGATGTGGTCAATCAACCTTTTTCTCAGATTTTTGGCACTGCCGATATAAAATGCCTGATGATACCCACTGGGATAATCTATCGCTTTTCTGTCAAGACGAAGTTCATATACTCCCGGTTGCACAGGCGCGTTTTTTTTCACCGATGAAGCCGTAAAAGGATAAATAGCGGAAAAATTCACTGATAAAGGAGGATATCCATAGCCATTTATCCTTTTGGAATATGGCAGTATTCCCATATCATATCTACAGTACCCTATTTCCCTTCTTGAAACCGTTAAGTTGTATTCTTCTTTTAACTTACGTTGCAACTCTTCATCAGTATATGGCTCTTTAATCAAATCATTACGAACTTCCTCTTTTTCCTTGTTGGTAATAGCTTTTATGTGTTTTTTCACAATATCTCTCTTTGTTGAAAAAAAATCTTTTAAAGTTATTGTTTTTTCTATATGGTTAATAATAGATATATCTCTATAAATACGTGATATTCTGCTCTCGTCTATTGAAAAACCGTTATCAGAGATGTGCTTTGCCAGTATTTTCAATTGCATAGGCTTTAATTTAAAGTCCATTTCATTTTCATTATCCGATTCAAAGTAATCACGCTGATACTCTATTATTCCTTTCAGTACTTCATGCATTGTCCGGTTCCTGGTACTTATACGCCTTAATTTATGTACCAGATTGCTAATATTTCTCTTTTGCTCTTCCGGTAGTTTTGCCACTTTTAATATTTTTTCGCTGTTAACTAAATACTCCACTGAAAACTCCTCTCTGGCATATTGAATAGAAAAATCAGGGTTTGTATCTTTTATAATTTTAGCAATCACGTTATCAGCAGATTTAAAATTACCAGCCGAAAATGGTTTCCGAACTACAACTCCTATATGAATTAGTTTTTTATAAATGGGCTGTTTTTCCACCGCCTGAATGTACTTTAGAAATTTTGGCATTTGACATTCAAGAATATTCGCCAGAATTATTTTGCCAACAAGTTCGTTCTGATGTTCTTTTTTCATCATTTTTTTAGTTCCTTTATTTCATTCCTAAGTTCATTAATTCTGAACTCTCTACCTACAAAGAGCTTATTCAATCGTTCAAGTTCTTCGTTTTTATCTTCGAGTTCTTTTGTTCGTTCCTTAACGAGTTCTTCTAAGTGTTCGCGATGTTTTTTAAGTTCTTCTTCTGCTTTTTTGCGCTCTGTGATTTCTTTTTGAAGTTCCCTGTTATTTTCATAAAGTTCCATGGTTCTTTTTTTTACTCTAGATTCCAACTGACTTTCAATTTTCTTTCGCTCTTCTATATCAATCATTAATAGTTTATTGATTTTACTTTTTAACAAATAACGATAATACAAAAAACCTAATAAAATTAAGAAAATAATCAATCCAAAATACAAACGGGTTTTTTGTAATTTATTTTTTTCGATTTGTAGCTTATAAATCTCATTTTCTTTTTCCTTTTTCTCGGTTTCAAACTTTATTTGCATTTCAGCTATATTTTCGCTTAGTTCTTCTGAGAACTGCTCTTTCGTTATTTTTGCATAGTCTTTCTGGTATTTTAGTGACTTTTGATAATCTCCTTTTAATTCGTAATATAATGACAAAAAGAAAATATTATCATTAAACAGCCCTTTATTATCTAATTCTTCTGCTAAATCTTTAGATTCAAGAATATACGGATAAGCTTTATCAGGTTCTTTGTTTAGTAAATAATATTCTGCAATATTATAAGTTGTAAGGGCTGTTTCCCATTTATTGTTCAATTCACGAACAATTTGCAATGATTTGAACCTGTATTTCAAAACTTTCTCCTGTTCTCCGGTTGCCAGATATACATTACCGATATTATTATATAATTGGGAAATACCCATTTTGTCATTGATTTCATTGCTGATTTCCAAAGCCCTGGAATAGTATTCTAATGCTTTATCATATTTTGCTGTTTTACTCATTACATTCCCGATTGTATTCAATGCTTTGGAGACATATATTTTATCACCAATTTGATATCTCAAGTTTAGATTTTTTTGAAAATATTCCAGCGCTTTATCAAAATTGTCCAAATAGAAATTTGCCTGTCCAATATTAAGATAAGAGTTGGCTATTCCGTTTTTGTCATTTATCTCTTCCATGATATTTAGAGCTTTCAGGAAATAATCCATAGATTTTTGACTATCGCCCAAATTATTGTAGGCAACACCAAGATGATTATAAGCATCAGCTATGGATTTTTGATCATGAATTTTTTCAGATAAATCAATCATCTGCTCAGCAAATGCAATTCTATCATTGGGTGACAATTCCCAATAGTACCCTGCTAATTCGTTCAAAATATCTATCTTCTCTTTACCGGTTACATTTTCTAATCTGATTTTAAGGCTATCAATTTTCACATCATTAGCGAATAAAAAGTTTAGATTAAAAAATAATAGTAGAACGAGTGTAAATTTCTTCATTTTTTATGTTTTTAAACTGCTGAAGCGGTTAGTTATTTGTTGTTGTTTTCTTATCACCACAATAAATTGTGGTGTTTTCTTAATTTATTGATTTTAAATTATTTATTCTATTTCTCCAACTTTTTAATCTTATCCTTGAGTTCTTTTATTCTAAATTCCCGCCCTACAAATAATTTATTAAAGCGTTCCAATTCTTTGTTTTTTTCTTCGAGTTCTTTTGTACGTTCTTTAACCAGTTCTTCGAGATGTTTGCGATATTTTGTAAGTTCTTCTTCTGCCTGCTTGTATTCGGTGATGTCGCGGAACATTTCAAGCTTTGAAATGCTGCCGTCAGAATTCTTCAACGGGGTATCAATCAAGTCGTACGTCTTCTGGTTCTTGAATGAATACCATTCCCAACGCACGGTTTTTCCCTTAAAAACATCGTTGCTCTTGCACCAGGGACAAACTTTTGTTCGATCATGGAAATATTCATAACACTTTCTGTCAGCATATATACCGAAATCTTTTTTAAGCACCGGATTCACATATTGGATATCATATTGTTGGTTAACGATATAAATGCCATCTTCCATTGATTCTAAAATATTCCTGAAGTTATTGCGCTCTAACAGAAGTGCTTTTTCTACCTGTCTGAAGCTGTCAATACTCTGGTCGCGATCATAAATAGCCTGACTAAGGTTTGTAAGCATCATACTGAATGATTTTGCCAACTGCCCGACTTCATCCTTTGAATTTATATCAATCTTTTGTTCAATATCACCTTTGCTTATTTTATCGGCAATTTCAGTAAAGCAGAGAGTAAACCGTATTTCCAACCCCAACTCAATGTTATCAGCATGGGAAACAACAATCCAAGTAATATGGCAGCAGTGTATTCTCCGAAAGGAAAAATTAATGTGTGAAAATTTGTATAAAACCCTGCTAATCCAAAAAGAACTGAAATAGAGATTTTGTAAGTAGTTTGATTTTTAACAAATAGTTTTAAGGTGTTTGTCATGTTAAGTTTTTTGTTTAATTTTTCTATTTCTTTTAGGAACTGCTCTTTGGTTTTTTCGGTATTTTTCATCTTTGATGAATTTTAATTATTCAATCTTTATCCCCATAACAAGTATGTCATCAATTTGCTCATAACCGTGCATCCAGTCATTTAATGTTTTATCAATTATCTCCTTTTGTTTATCCATTTCATTTTCGTGAATGTCCAGAAGTAAGTCATGGAATCGGGTTCTCGTGAATTTCTTCTTTTGTGGTCCACCAAACTGATCTTTAAAGCCATCGGAAGACATATAAAGGATATCTCCCTTTTTTATATCCAGACAATTATTTTTATATCGAAGCAACATATCTGTTTGTATCCCTATTAACATTGTATCTGCATTTATAATTTGAAGTTTTTTATCTCTAATAAGGAATAAAGGAATATTTACTCCTGCATACTGCAATTTCATATTTTGGGTATCTATCATGCACAATGCAATATCCATTCCGTCAAATGACTTTTCTTCTTTTCCCGGTTGATTTAAGGCCTTCACTACTTTTGCTCGAAGTTTTTCTAATATTATATCAGGATTTAATTCAATATCCTGCCCAATTATTTCATTTAGAAATGATATCCCAAGCATGGTCATAAAAGCTCCGGGAACACCATGTCCGGTACAATCAGCAATAGCAATTATTGTAATCCCATCTTTTTTTGCTAACCAATAAAAATCGCCACTAACAATGTTTTTGGGTTTATAAAAAATGAAATAACCGGACAAAATATCCTTGATAAATTTTGTTTGTGGATACACCGCTTTTTGTATTCGTTTTGCATATTCAATACTATCTGTAAGTTCTGTTTTTTGAATTGCGATAAAATCACGTTGTTTTTTTATTATTTCCTTTTCGTTACGTTCATCGTGTAAAATTCTATATCTGTTAAGACGGGTTATGGTCTTTACACGTGTTCTTAATTCAAGCCTGTCGTATGGTTTTGAAATAAAATCATCAGCACCGGCTTCCAGTCCTGTTATTTTCGAGTCTTTATCGTCCAGGGCAGTAACTAAAATAATCGGAATTTCGGCTATTGTTTTATCTTCACGTATTTTACGGCATACCTCAAATCCATCCATTTGAGGCATCATAATATCTAACAATATTAAATCCGGCTCATGTTTTTTGGCTAATTCTATTGCTTCGAAACCGTTTTCGGCAAAAATTAAATTATAGCCTTCTTTCATTAATAAAGCTTCGGCTGATTCTCTTGAGTACGAGTTGTCATCAACAATTAAAATGGCTGGAATATGTTTTGACATAAGATATTTTTGAAGTTATTTTTCAATAATTATGTAAGTTACCAAAATTTAGAGATTAAACTAAACAATAATGAGTTTTTTAAAAAGGTGCTAAGCGGCTAATTTTATAAAATACTGCAAAAGTTGGCAAGCTTATTATCAGCTTATTAACAAATCCGCTAAGCACCTAAAATACAATAAATAAATAAATAAATTAATCGAAGTACTGTTTATAATTGAAGAAGTAAGACTCATGTTTGTTTGATGTTTTATCATTTATTCGTAAATTTAGATTTTATAAAAATAAATTGAGAGATAAAATATTGAATTGAATTGAATTAAATTTCATGAATGACAAAGTCTTAAAAAAGATTATTAAACTTCTATCATTACTTCAAAGTTTCGACACAAATTCTGAACAACAATTATATTCTGAATTAACTACAAGATATATTCACAATATTGTTAAATACAATGACGAACAATATGTTAAAATTTATGATTTTTATTTAAAACAAAACAGGACAAATCCATCCAGAAAATATAATTCCAAAATTTCGGTTAAAATATTAAAGATTTGCTATGAGCTAAATATCGAGTTAACAGTGAATGAGAAAACCAGACTGTTTATTTTGCTTTTTAAATTATATAAGCTTCAGGAGGTTTCTTCTCAAAATAAAAAAGATGTTATAAAAACAATTGCCTTAATTCTGGGATTCGACACCAGGGAAATTGAAAATTACGACTTATTTTTTGATAATTTGGATAATGGTATAGATGATAAAAATAGTATATATGAGATTTCAGCGAATCCAGAATTAAATAATAGACCAAACTCAAAAATTTTAGAACATTTATCAGGTAAAATAATTTTCTTTTATTTTAATTCTCTTCAAGTATTTGTTTTTAAATATAATGGGAAAGATACATTATTATTAAACGGGGAACCAATTTCAGAAAATGAAATTTATGTGTTTTATGCCGGGGCAACTATTCATGGTGCGAAAATTCAAAATATCAATTATTCAGATATTAGCTTCCAAATTACTCGTAAAGAAGGATTTGAGCCTATTAACCTTCAGGTTAATAATATTTTTTTTAGATATAAAAATTCAGACCAGGGCATAAAAAATATTGATATTCATTCGCAAGGAGGTAACTTAATAGGCATTTTGGGAGCCAGTGGAACAGGAAAAACTACTTTATTGAAGATAATTTCCGGATTAATTGAACCTCAAGCAGGACAAGTATTAATTAATAATGAAAACGTATTTAAAAATGAAGCATTAAATAAGATCTTTGGTTTTGTACCACAAGATGATTATTTTATTGAAAATCTCACTGTAAATGAAAATATTAAATTCTATTCAGAACTTAGCACCACAGGTTTATCTGAAACAGAAAGACAACTAAAAATCAATAATCTGCTTGAAGAAATCGGGATATTCCCAATCAAAAACAGATTAATTGGTTCTGTATTAAACAGAAACATAAGCGGCGGACAGAGAAAACGAATGAATGTAGCATTGGAATTATTACGTGATCCGCAGATTTTAATTTTAGATGAACCCACTTCAGGATTATCTTATACCGAATCCTTAAATATTATCAGATTATTAAAAGAACAGAGTTATCAGGGCAAACTGGTTATTACAACATTGCATCAGCCATCATCGGAAATTTTTACAATGTTAGATCAAATTCTGATACTCGATGAAGGTGGCGTACCAATTTATTTTGGTAATCCTGCCGATGCAATTTCATATTTTAAAACAAACAAACAATTAATAAATCCTTTATCAACCAAATGCCCGACTTGTGGGTATGTTGATGCAGGTCAAATCTTTGAACTAATTGAAGAGACAAGAGTTAATGCGCAAAACGAAATTGAAAGAGTCGTTAAACCGGAAGAATGGCATCTGTTTTACAAAGGCAAATTATTAAACTCAATTCCAAAAACGTCCAAAGAAAATGAAACTTTCAATCGTCTTGGTAGTTATACAAAAAGCGTAACCAGGTGGAATCAATTCCAAACATATTTAAAAAGAAATATTTATTCAAAGTGGAGAAATCTTCAATATGTGCTGTTAATAATTACAGAAGCTCCTTTACTAGCTTTAATACTAAGCTATTTTTCAAAATTTATATCGGGTACATTTGATAATCCGGACAAATATATTTATTACCTGAACGATAACATTCCGGCTTATATTTTTATGAGTGTTATTGTTGCTTTATTTTTGGGACTTACCGTTAGTGCCGAAGAAATTATTGGAGATAAAATACAATTGATACGTGAAAAATTTCTCGGCCTAAGCAGATTTGCATATATCAATTCCAAAGTAGTATACTTAATATCTATTTCAGCTTTACAAGCATGTTTTTTTATTCTTGTAGGAAATAAAATATTAGAAATAAAAGATGTTTTCTCTGATTTCTGGTTCATTCTTTTTAGTGTTTTTTGTTTTGGTAATTTGTTAGGTTTAAATTTATCTTCTTCTCTAAAATCAGCCATTGCAATTTATATATCGATTCCGTTAATTGTAATTCCTCAAATTTTGTTAGGAGGTATGATTATTGAATATCATAAAATTAATAAAGGATATAATGCCCATATAGCAACACCGGTTATAGCAGATATAATGGTAACAAGATGGGCTTTTGAAGGCCTGACTGTTAACCAGTTTAAAAACAATAAACTGGCAAAAAGTTTTTTTGATTTGGATAGGAATATTAGCGAAAATAAATATTTAATAGTTTTTTTAATCCCTGAGCTGGAAGATATTTTAGAAGAAATAGAAGTAGCCTACAAAACCAGAAATGACAGTTCTGTTACACAGCTATTACAGTTATACCAAAATACAATAAATGCTTATGATAAATTTAAAGAAAACCCACCTTTAAAAATACAAATAGAATCTGATTCTTTTTTGAAGGATATTAAAGCATCAAAAAAAGCTCTTTGGATTATAAAAGACGAATGTCAACGAAATTATAATCATTTGTTAAATAACAGAGATAAGAAGATTCAGGAAATTGGAGCAGACTATCTAATCATGAAACAAGTCTTCTACAACAAGAAATTAAGACAATATTTATCAGAAAAGTATGAAGATAATGTTTTAACTAAAGTAAACAATACTCTGATTAGAACAAATTCGCCAATATATACAAAACCAATAAAGAAAAACGGAAGAACTCATTATTTTGCTCCTGAAAAAATTATTTCAAAGTATTATATAAACACTTATATTTTTAATTTAATGATTATTTGGTTGATGAATTTGATTTTGTATATTGCATTAATTCAAAATATATTTTTAAAAATCGGGGGTAAACTAAAATTTATCATATTATCTAAATCAAAAAGCTGATATAAAATTATAATAACAAACTTTTATGATAATTTTACTCAATAAATAAGGCAGTATTATTTAAAAATAAATCTGATGGAAAATAGAAATTCAGCACAACAATTTTATAAAATTATAATGCTGCTACTGGCAGTTTTGATATTTTCGATGTGTACTCGCGATAATAAAAAAGAGCAGGATAAAGTACCTGACGATTATGAACTAATTTCTGATTCAATTTCAGAAATGGTTTATTCGGTACCGGACCCTGATGAAATATTTAATGAGATTTTTATTGATGAATATGTACTTAAACCAAATTTAGTACACTCATTAAGCTCAGCTAATCAGCTTTTTGAATCAAAAACCATTGCACTTAATATAGGAGTTTATTTTGCAGACATGGCTTATTTAATATTGATGGAGAAAAATATTATGGCTGTAGAATACTTAAAAACCATTCTTGAATTGAGTAAAAATTTGGAATTGAACAGTTCTCAAAACCCGGATTTAATTTTCAGCATTGAAAATAATATCAATAATAAAGATACCCTTTTTACCCTTATAAAAGAATCAGTTTACGATATTAAAGATGAATTGGAATATACAAAGAGAAATAAAATTTTAGTACTGATATATACAGGGTCTATTGTTGAATCGCTTTATCTGGCTGTTAATAGTATCAATTATGAAGATTCAAATGTGATTAACGAAAAGATTCTTGAGCAAAATATTATAATAGATAATCTTTATGATTTTTTATCTCAATATAAAGAAGATCCTGATATTATGTCAACTATTGAGCAGCTTGATTCGATTAAATATTTTATGGATAAATGTAAAAAAGGAGGTTCTGATATAAGTGTTCAGAAAGATGAACAAAATCATCTGGTTTTTAAAGGAGGAGGCGAAATTGTTTATGATATGGATGATTTTGAATCTGTAAAATCTAAGATTATTGAATTAAGAAAATCAATTGTTGAAAATTAGTTGAATAAATGATTAATTATGAAAGTCTTAAAAAACATTAAGTTACTTATATTTACCAGCATATTTTTATTCCTATTTTCTACCGATGCTTTTTCTCAAAGGTGTAAGGGGTTCCATCATCATAATAATTGTTGGACAAAAGACATAAAAAAAGATTATAAACAATACGGACAAGCCAGAAGTGCTATTCTTGAAATTAATAAACGTTTCACTTATCAGGCAATTTTCTATGGGAGAAAGGATTATAAGCTGCTTGTTTGTACAGAAAATGGTTACTATCCTGTTCACTACAGATTAATAAATGCTGAAACCAAAAAAGTTTTCTATGATAACGCTGAAGACGATTACGTTGAATATGTTGGTTTTACTACAGATAAAAGTATTACGTTGATAATAGAAATTACTATACTGGCAGAAGATATAGAACCAGTCGATGCAAAAGATTTACGGATTTGTGCCGGAATCCAGATTATTTGGAGGAAAGCACCTCAGTTGGGATTTTAAATGAAATATGTAATTATTATTATTTATTCTTTCTTTATTTTTCTCGATGCTCAATCACAGAATTTGGTATCTAATCCTAGTTTTGAGATTTATGAGAATTGTCCTAATTATACTACAGAAAAATCAATAAAAGAATTAATCCCCGGTTGGTTCTTACCCACAAGAGGAACAAGCGATTATTTTAATAGTTGTTCAAGATTTCAGGTTAATGTTCCAAATAACTTTATTGGCCATATGTATGCTAAAGACGGACAAGCTTATGCCGGAATTATTTTAATTGAAAAACCGCATCAAGACTCAATAAAAACTAAAACATTAAATTACAGGGAGTATTTGCAAACTGAATTATTTGAGCCCTTATTACAAGGAAAATGTTATGAAGTTAAATTTTATTATGCTATTGCTACTTATTCAACTTATGCGGTTAATAATATAGGAGTACATATTTCTAAAGACATAATTAATCGAAGAAGATCAAGCAAGGTGCTTAAATATTCTCCCCAAATAAAAGCTGATACAAGTTTCATGAATACTGAAAAGGATATCTGGTTTGAAGTTACTGATACTCTAATTGCCCGGGGAGGAGAGAAATACCTTACAATAGGTAATTTTTATTCTGATATAAATACCCAATATTTAACCTTAAATACGTCTGGAATAAGAAAAACCTTAAAGAAAACGATTGATGATAATAAAATTGCATATTATTATATCGACATGGTTTCAGTTACCTTGATAGAAGAATAAATTTCTTCAAATCAGAAGATGAGTTTGAATCAAAACAAATTTTAATTGATTATCTCATTTCTTATATTTTCAACAGTTTCTTTCAACTTTTCAAACTGTTCCTTATTCATGATTATTTTAGTCCCACCGGTAAATTTTATTTTTCCATTTTTAGAAATTTCAAATGATCGTTTTGTACCTTTTTCTACCAAAAATGAATCAAATATTTTTAAAACTTCTTCCTGATATTTTATAACATCTGTAATATTCGGGTCATCTTCAAAACGTTTCGAAAATCTGTGCAGATTATATAATGCATATTTCTCATTTGCAATTTTTTGCAATAAAATATTATTTTCAGAATATTCATTTACTAAATTCAACACAATATAGAAAGATTCAATATATGCTCCGGTAGTTATTATATACAAAACACTATTGCTGTTATTTTCGTTAAGCTCCTGCATTATGTCATAATAATGCTTATTTATAGCTCTATATATTGAATCAACATTATTAACCCTTTCCACAATTTCCTGACTAAGATTCTTCTTTAAATCTGCAGAAATTAATAAACAACCACACATATTTGACATAGCCCCATAGTATTCTTTACTTTTGGCTTTTTTAGAAAAAAAAGTGCTATACGCCAAATCAGCCATATAAACTCCTATGTTCAAATATTTTTTGTTTAAAAGAACATAATTTTGTTCGTTATTAGCTGGATTAAGCAATTGTTTATTAAATGATAATTTTTCTTTATCAATTGCATAAAATATTTCACTGGGAGTAGGATAAAGATAGAAATCCTCTCCTGTTTGAATGGTGTCATTTTGTATAAAGGCTTGAGACTTACACAATAAAGAAACAAACAAGAGTATAATTACTAATTTTAATATTTTAGAATTCATTTTAGTAACTTTTTTTATATGTTAAATATACAATTTTATAGAAATATAAAAAAACGCTATTCCGAAATTGGTTTAGTAATGAGACTTTTCCCCGATTGAAAAGGCATTCGTTTTTTTTCAACAGCAATATGTTAAAAACTACTTAGGAATCTTTTCCTAATTATTTTGCAAATCAAATTCTATCACATACATTTGTATCATGTTTATGGTTCTTAGTGTAACAAGCTAAGAGGGAATCGGGTGAAAATCCTGAACAGTTTCCGCTGCTGTAAGCTCCATATCAAACTTTTTGTCCATGAATAGACCACTATCCGCTAGCTAGCGGACGGGAAGGCCGGCAAAAAGGGAGTAAGTCAGAAGACCTGCCATTTACAAATTACATTTGTAGCTTTCGGATAAAAAGCGACGGTGTTTTAAAACCACACCGACAAAAATTCTCTTTGCATCCTGTTAGTTATGAATGATTAAATCAATTACAGATTTAATTCATTTATACTAATGAAATTTTTGAAAAACATACCATTTATATTACTCCTCTGGGGAAATTGTATTTATGCAACAGATTTACCTATTGATATACCATCAGATACAATTGCTTTAGATGAAATAGAAATTACAGCAAACCGATTAGTAAATTTTACAACGGGTTCAAAAATTCAAAAAATAAATTCTTCGGATATAATTCATTATAATACTTCCAGTCTTTCAGACTTACTCTCCGAGTTAACAACAGTATCCGTAAAATCATACGGTTTAACAGGACTTAGCAGTGTTTCTTTGCGTGGAATGAGTTCAAAACATACGGTAGTTTTATGGAATGGATTTAATCTTCAAAGTTCTATGAACGGCGGCGTTGATATGAACACATTACCTTCATTCTTAATTGACGAAATAGATGTTCAATATGGCGGATCCGGTGCATTATTTGGTAGCGGAGCAGTAGGAGGCATAATACATTTAAACAATACCTTAAAATTAGATAATAAAATTGAATTAGGTTATAATCAAAATTTTGGAAGTTTTAAGACCTTTTTTGAGGGATTAAAATTTAACTATAGTAACAAAAAATTTGCATCATCCACACGCGTTTATCACAACTCCGGCAAAAACGATTTTGAATTTATTAATACCCAACAATTTGGAAAGCCTAAAGTAAAACAGGAAAACTCCGCCTCTAAACAATATGGTATTCTACAGTCTAATTTAATTAAAATTAACAGCAATCAGAGTTTAACAACTAATATATGGGCTCAGGATCATTATCGCGAAATTCCTGCAATGATGACCAGCAGCATTAGTGCTGCAAATGAAAATTCCGAACTTTTACGCTTTTCGGCAGCATGGAATAGAAACGGGGAAATATCATCCTGGTACACGAGATTTTATTACAATTATGAATCATTAGTCTATAAAGATTCTTTAATTGATTTAGTTTCCAAAATGAAAAATAATTCATTGATTGGTGAAATTGAAAATAAAATCTCTATAAAAAATAATTTTCTTTTAAATATTGGGATAAACAATACATACGATAAAGTAAACACTGCAAATTATGGTACTAATCAATTCAGAAACAGAACAGCAATTTACTCTTCTCTTAAATATTTTAATAATCCAGAAACTTTTGCTGCAATACTAAGTATTCGGGAGGAACTCGTTGATAACGAATTTACACCTTTTACTTTTTCAATAAGTTCACGTTATCATATAAATAAATTTATTAATCTGAATACCAATATATCCAGAAATTACAATCTCCCTGCTCTTAACGATTTGTATTGGGCTCCGGGTGGAAATCCTGATTTAAAATCAGAAAATGGCTGGAGTGAAGATTTGGGAATAAATTTGAATCATTCTTTTTCACAAAACCTTTTGAATATTGAAATATCAGCATTTAATATTAATTTAAATAATCATATAATCTGGTTGCCAACATCAAGTAGTTATTGGTCTGCCGAGAATGTGGAAAAACTATGGTCAAGAGGTATTGAAACAAGTCTAAATTATACTTATAAAGTTTCAGATTTTAAGCTGTCAACAAATTTTTTATATACCTACACTAAATCAACCTATGAAAAGTCTGAAAACGCCGAAGAAAGCAGTATTGGAAAACAACTGATGTATATTCCTGAACATAAAGGCAATATAGGACTTAAAGCATCATACAAATGGTTAAATGCCAGATATATTTACAGTTATGTAGGTCGAAGATACATTACAAAAGATAATTCAGGTTCAGTTGATCCATACCAGGTAGCTGATTTAGCCGTAGGCGGAGTTTTTAAACTAAAAGCTTCTGATCTAAATATCAACTTTAAAATCAATAATATTTGGAACGAAACATATGAGGTTATGGCATTTTATGCCATGCCACTGAGATATTATTCAATAAGCTTATCGTATAATTTTAACAAATATTTAAATTAATCTAAATTTAAAAAAAATGAAAAAAACAAATTTAAAACAATGGTTATTTTTATTTCTGTCATTAGCAATTTTTGTTACATCTTGTGATGATGACGATGATTCGGTTTCAGGAATATTTTCTGATGGTGTATTTATAACTAATGAAGGTACTTATGGTGCAGGTAATGGCTCTGTAAGTTTTTACGCATATAACGGTGACACATTAACAAACGAGATCTTTAGGTCAATAAATAACAGATCTTTGGGTGATGTAGTTCAATCACTTACAGTACATAATGATAAAGCGTACATGGTAATTAATGTATCAAATAAAATAGAAATTGTTCAAAGTGATGATTTTATTGAATATGGCGTAATTACTGATGTTACTTCGCCCCGTTATTTTGTCGGCATTAATAAAAATAAAGGATATGTTACACAATGGGGCGAAGATGGTATGGTAAAAGTCATTGATCTTGATGCATTAGCTGTTACAAAAACTATTTCGGTTGGAGCAGGTCCGGAGCATTTAATTTACCACAACAACTATGTTTATGTTGCTAACAGTGGAGGACTTACAAATGACAATACAATCAGTGTAATTGATCCTTCAACTGATGAAGTAATAAAATCCATTACATTAGATGGCGACAGTCCAAGAGATTTTGCTGTTGATGCTAATGGTGATCTTTGGGTTTTATGTTTTGGTTATATTGAATATGATTATTCTGACTGGTCAATTATATCAGAAACAGCTTCAAAACTTATTCGGATAGATCCAACAACAAACGAAGTTGCTCAAACCATAACAATTAGTGAAACACAGCATCCTACTTGCTTAGAATCCGGTATAAACGGAAACAACTTATTTTATGGAGGAGGTTTGGGATATCAAGGTATATACAAAATGGATATAACCGCTACCTCAGCTCCTACAACTCCTTTACTTGATAAGTATTTTTATGGATTTAATATTAACTCTGAAACAGGGAATATTTTTGCGTTGGAGGCTCCAACATTTACTGCTAATGGAACATTATGGAGATATAATGAAGATGGAACAGAATTAGGAAGCTATGAAGCTGGTATCGGACCTAACGGAGCAAGCACAAAAAGATCAAAAGAATAAAATTATTGGTTCATCTATAATTAAAAATCTGAGTTCGATATAAAACTTTTAGTAATTTAGTATCTTACGAATAAAGCGTTAGTGATTCTTGGTGTTCTTGCCTGCGGGCAAGCAGGTTAGTGTCTTTGTGGCAAAATTTTCAACTTTTCCCTGCCACTAAATCACTAAGACACAAAAGAACCACAAAAAAACAATATCCTAAACTGATAATTTTTAGACATATAGAATTATTATCTTAAGTTGAGCTCAGGTTAAAAGCATTATTTAACTGGAGCGGGGCTATCGAAAAAGGCAGCCTCTTTTAAATTAAAATAAAAAAGTGCAACCAATTGGCTGCACTTTTATTTAATATTAAAAGATTATTATTTTAATCCTCGTTTCTCCAGTAATGCATCAATTGTTGGTTCCTTACCGCGAAATTTTAAATATTGTTCCATTCCTTCACCCATTCCATTTTCAGCCAAAACATGTTTTCTGAATTTTGCTGCTAATTCCTGGTTATATAAATCTCCGCTTTCCTTAAATGCATTGAATGCATCAGAGTCTAGCACCTCAGCCCATAAATAAACGTAGTATCCTGCAGAATATCCACCACTAAAAATATGCGAAAAATAAGTGCTTCGATATCTTGGAATAATTTCATCAATTAATCCGATTTCATCCATAGCCGCCTTTTCAAAAGCATTAACATCTATGTTTTCAGTATTTTCAATAGTATGCCATTCTAAATCAAGTAATGAGGCTGCTACATACTCAACGGTTGCAAATCCCTGGTTAAAGTGTCCGCTCTTTTGAATCTTTTCAATTAACTCGTCAGGAATAACTTCTCCTGTTTCGTAATGTTTAGCATAAGCTTTTAATACCTCGGCTTCACCTGCCCAGTTCTCCATTACTTGAGCAGGTAATTCAACATAATCTCTTGGAACGTCACGAGAAGTTCTTCTGTAATGACCATCAGCAAAGAAATTATGCAATGCATGACCAAATTCATGGAAAAAAGTTGTTGTTTCATCCCAACTTAATAATGCCGGCATATCTCCTATCGGACGCGTAAAATTAGTAACAATATATACTACGGGATAAATCTTTTCACCATCTTCGTACGCACCACTTCTCATAGCACCACACCAAGCTCCTCCCCTTTTTCCAGGACGTGGATAGCTGTCAATATAAAGAATTGATAAGTGAGATCCGTCAGCTTCTTTTACTTCATATACTTTTACTTCCTCATGATAAACAGGAATATCCAATCTTTCTTCGAATGTTAATCCATAAAGTTTATTAGCAACATGAAATATTCCTTCACGCACATTATCTAATGAGAAATATTGTTTTAACTCCTCTTTGTCTAAATCATATTTTTGTTTCCGTAATTTCTCGGTATAATACCACCAATCCCATGATTGGAGTTTAAAGTTTCCACCTTCAGCATCAATTATTTTTTGTATTTCATCACGTTCTTTTTTCGAAACTTCTAATGCTGGTTCCCAAACTTTATGTAAAAAATCATAAACATTTTCCGGGGTTTTTGCCATATTATTATCAATTACATATTCAGCGTAATTTTCATATCCAAGTAATTTCGCACGCTGGTCACGTAAGGTAACAACTTCTGCAATTATCTCTTTACTATCATTTTTATTGTCGTTATCACCCCTATGGTAATATGCTTTATAAATTTTTTCTCGAAGTTCTCTTTTTTGCGAATAGGTGAGAAAAGGAATCCAACTAGGTTTTTGTAGAGTAAATACCCATTTACCTTCCATTTCATCTTGTTTAGCCTTTTCATTTGCAGCAAAAACAACTCCTTTAGGTAAGCCAATAAGGTCTTCTTCGTTTTCAATAATTAATTTATAATCGTTATTTTCCGCTAATAAGTTCTCTCCAAACTTTAATGAAAGCATCGATAGTTGTTCATTTATCTTCTTTAGTTCTTCTCTTTGTTCTTCGGGGAGTGCAGCACCATTTCTTTCAAAATCACGATAATATTTTTCAACCACTCTCATTTGTTCCTGATCTAATCCCAAGCTTCCCCGTTTATCATAAACTGCTTTTATTCTTTTAAATAAATCTTGATTTAATCCAATCTCATTTCGGTGAGCCGACATAAGTGGAGTTAATTCACGTGCAATTTTCTGTAGTGTTGGATTCGTATTAGCAGAATTTAAACTGTAAAATACTCGTGCTCTACGTAAAATCTCTCCCGATTGATCGAAAGGGATAATAGTATTTTTAAAATTTGGTTCTTCCTGATTATTAATTATCGCATCTATTTCTGCTTTTTCTTGCGTAATACCAGCCTTAAATGCCGGAATATAATGTGTAGTATCAATTATATCGAAAGGAGGTACCTGAAAAGGAGTATCAAACTCAGCTAAGAAAGGATTCTCAGCACTCGTTTTTCCTCCTTGGTCAGTACAACTAAAAATTACCGTACTGGTTACAATTAACAATAGTGTAAGTTTCTTCATGTGATTTATTTTATGGTTAAAAGTTTAAAAATGTTTTTAAAGATAATAAATCAGTTAATAAGTATAAAATCTTATAAAACAGATTATAATATAACAACATTTTTTTAGATGGTGATTTTTGTAAATGGTTTAATACCGTTTATTATTCAAAATACCATATTTGCGAAAATAAATAATAACGGCATTAACCATTCTAAATTTCAAGACACCATCCCGATTTAATCGGGACAACATTTTGAAGAAGAATTGGGATAACTTAAAAAATGGATAAAAAAAACATCCCGGCCCCCCGGGATGCTAACACTCTAATTTATTAACCTTGCTATTATAATGAAGTAGAATAATAGCCTTATTTATTCATAGCAAATATATAACATAATTTGCTATTCATAATATTAAAACAGTAAAAAATTTATTTTATTGTGTTTTTTAACACTTTTATAAAATAAATAATTTCTAAAGCCTGTTAAACCAAAAAATAATAGTTTTCTATTTTACACAATATATTCAATTTAGTAACCTATAACCCACAGAACTTGTTGTTCTTCAATACATTTATCAGTCATTTCGATAATTCCCTTATTAACCAGAATAAGTTTATCCAGATAAAATTCCCATTTCTCTGTCCATTTATTATCCTCCACTCTGAGTTCGTCAATAAATTCTTGTCCCAGAAAAACCTGATCTAAATAATTTTGAAAATCTTCGAGACTTTTAATGTTCTGCAAAGTCTCTAATTTATTGATCAACTCATTTCGTAAAGGAACAATTTTTCGCGCATTATATTTCGTAGCTCCAAAAAATTCGTAAAGCTTATTTGCATTTTCAAAACAATTTGCAAACAGGTTAAATACCTCACTTTCTAAATATTTAGATTCAGAATCTCCTTTTATATAATTTTCATTATCACCTGTTGTATTTAACTCAACAATATTTAAATATTCGGAGCTATATAATTCTATTCTCATATTATCTAATTTACTTATTAAACTTGTTTCTAAATTTATTAATTATATTGGATAACAACAAAATTAATTTTAAACAAATATTAAACAATAAATATATCAACTTATTATCTTTATCAAAAATTGTAGTTTTAGTTTACTTTTTCGGATAAATGAATCAAATCGCCAACATAGAAAACAAATTAAGTTCATTATTTAAAGACTGGTGTGGCTCAAACCCTGAAAGTATTCAAAAGCTTCCTCACTCAGGATCCAAGCGTATTTATTACCGCATACAGAAAAAGGATACTACTGCAATTGGAGTTTACAATGATAATTACAAAGAAAATATTGCTTTCATTGATTTTACAAATCAGTTTCTGGAATCAGGAATAAATGTTCCTGCAATATATTGTGAAAAACCAGATGAAAATATTTATTTGATTCAGGATTTGGGAGATAATCAACTTCTTTCATGGTTAATTGCTAACAAAACAGGAAATAAATTTCCTGTTAAAGCTTTAGAAATCTATAAAAAAGTAATTCAGGAATTAATACGAATACAAATTATTGCCGGCAGTAATTTTGACTTTTCAAAATGTTACCCCTATTCTGAATTCGATAAGAATGCTATAAAATTTGACTTGAATTATTTCAAAACAAATTATGCAGATGCTTTGAAATTAAGTTATAATCAAGAAAAAATAAATTCAGATTTTGATTTTTTCACTAAGTACCTGTTAACTGTGGATAATAATTATTTCATGTTTCGTGATTTTCAGGCAAGAAATATCTTATTAGTAAACAATCAACCCTGGTTTATCGATTACCAGGGTGGACGAAAAGGACCATTACAATATGATTTAGCATCTCTTTTATTTCAGGCAAAAGCCGAAATTCCTGAACATATCAAAAATCAATTGCTAGATCATTATATTCAAGTTGCTAAGCAATTTGCCCCAATAAATAAAGATGAATTTATTGAATATTATTTTGCATTTGCATTAATAAGGGTTTTGCAAACATTAGGAGCTTATGGTTTACGTGGATTAATCGAAAAGAAAGATCACTTTATTGAAAGCATTCCTTTAGCAATCAGTAATTTAGTTTATTTAAAAGATAAGATTGACATACTTGATAAGATGCCTGAATTAAAACAAATTATTACTCAAATTATAAATAGATGAATAATAAATTAACAGTTACAATAAATAGTTTTTCATATAAACGTATGCTGCCTGTAGATAATTCAGGAAATGGCGGAGGATTCATTTTTGACTGCAGATCAATTCATAATCCTGGAAGATATGAAAAATACAAGAATCTTACGGGACAGGATAAAGAAGTTATTCAGTTTTTTGAAAATGAACCGGAAATGTCAGAATTCTTAAACCATATTTTTGCAATTGTTGATCAATCCGTAAAAAAATATATTAAACGTGAATTCACACATTTGATGGTCAGCTTTGGCTGCACAGGCGGACAACATCGTTCGGTATATTGTGCCGGAAATCTTTCACAACACCTTAAAAAGGATTTTGATATTAATATTACAGTCAATCATATTGAGCAAGATATTTTAAAAATGGAACGCTCATGAAAGCAATGATTTTTGCGGCAGGGAAAGGCACAAGATTAAAACCTTTAACTGATAATACACCTAAAGCATTGGTTCCGGTTAACGGAACACCTATGATTGAATTAGTTATTAAAAACCTGATAAGTATTGGTGTAAAAGAAATTATTGTAAACGTTCATTATCTTGCCGATCAAATCATTGATTTTTTAAACTCCAACAACAATTTTGGAATTCGAATTGAAATCTCCGATGAAACAAATGAATTATTGGGTACAGGTGGCGGTTTAAAAAAGGCTTCCTGGTTTTTTAATAGCAATGAAGCTTTCATTGTGCATAATGTTGATGTAATTAGCAACATTGATTTAAAAGGAATGTTTGATTTTCATAATCAAAATAAAGCACTTGCTACATTAGCTGTTAGAAAAAGGACATCAAGCAGGTATTTCATTTTTAATGACAAACAAGAATTATCGGGTTGGGAAAATACAAAGACTTCAGAAAAAATAATCTCAAAACCTTCTGATAATATTAAAAAATTGGCTTTTAGTGGAATTCATATTATTAGTCCAGCCATTTTTAAAAATATTAAGCAAAACGGGAAATTTTCAATTGTTCAAAACTATCTTGAACTTTCAAAAAGCAATCTAATATTAGCCTATCAACATGATAAAGGTTATTGGTTTGATATTGGTAGTTCTGAAAAGCTAGATGTTGCAGAAAAATATATTAACCTGAGTTCGGCATAAGATTCTTTTACAGCTTCATGGTTTTTTTCATAGGCAAGTCATATTTTTGAAGAACTATCGGGATAATTCAAAAAAATATGAGGAAGTATATGAGAAATCCCATGATGCCCAAGGGGAAAGTAAATATAGCGTAATCTTTAAAAAAGAAACCTTTTGAAATAACCCGTTATTACTGCAAGATTTATTCTTAAAATCTCACACTCTATTTGCTTTCTGTAAATTGAATCTTATGCTGAACTCAGGTTATTAATTCAATTTAGGTGATATATATCATTATTTATTTTTCATCTATTTAGAACAAAAATGCAAATTAACCGTATTGACATGTTATTAAAGAAATAATACTTCATAATTTAAAAAGTTTAATAACATAAAAGCTCAATTGCATGACTCACCGTTATGATTATCTGAATGATAAAATTAAAGATCCATTTGATAGACTAAGACAACCATTTAAACGATTCTTACAAATAGAATCAGCAGGAGGTATATTATTAATTTCAGCAACAATTTTAGCACTAATCGTTGCTAACTCTGGATGGGCTAGTTCATATGAATCTTTATGGAAAGAAAATTTCACATTAGGATCTGAACATTTTAACTTAACAAAACCAATTATTCTATGGATAAATGACGGGTTAATGGCAATTTTCTTCTTCCTTGTAGGATTAGAAATTAAAAGAGAATTACTTGTTGGAGAACTTTCGTCACCAAAAAAAGCTGCTTTACCAATTATTGCTGCAGTGGGTGGAATGCTTGTTCCTGCAAGTCTATTTCTATTATTTGTTGGAGATGGTTTAGGAAAGGAAGGTTGGGGTATTCCTATGGCAACCGACATTGCCTTTTCACTTGGTATTCTGAGTTTATTAGGTAAGCGTGTTCCATTAGCCCTAAAAGTCTTTTTGGTTGCATTTGCAATAGTTGATGATATTGGAGCCATTATAGTAATTGCAGTATTTTACAGTGCAGAAATACATTGGAGCTTATTATTCATTGCTCTTGGTCTGCTTGCTGTTCTGTTTTTATTAAATAAATTAAGAATCAGATATATTCCTTTTTATATGATTATTGGCTGGATAATTTGGTTTTTATTCCTAAAATCGGGGATACATCCAACTATTGCCGGAGTTTTAATTGCATTTTCAATACCTTCTGCACGTAAAATTGACTGTGGAGATTTTTTATTTAGGATGAAACGGAATCTTAACGATTTTGAAAATAATCCCTGCACAGACGATGTTGCTCTACAGCATATACAACTTGCTTCAATAGATAATATGCAATCGCAGATTTTTAAAATACAAAGTCCTTTACAGCAATTAGAACATGATTTGCATGGATTTGTAACCTACATTGTAATGCCATTATTTGCTTTTGCTAATGCAGGAGTTGTACTAAAAGGTGCAGGACTTGATTCTTTAAATACATTAACTCTAGGTATTAGTGGAAGTTTAATTTTCGGTAAAATAATAGGTATATTTTTATTCTCTTACTTGACTGTTAAGTTGGGCTTATCTGCTTTACCTGATAAAATAAAATGGAAACATATATTGGGGGCAGGAATGTTAGGAGGTATTGGATTTACTATGTCTTTATTTATAAGTAATTTAGCCTACGAAAACATTGGCATTTTAAGAGGTCTTGCAGAAAATCAAGCTAAACTTGGAATTTTAATGGGATCGCTCATAGCAGCAATATTAGGATATGTTTATTTGAAATTTATACTTCAGAAAGAATAGTATTTAATTAAAAGAATATCTAAACATTCTAACGCCTTGAAATTATTTAAGGCGTTTATTTTTATATATTTACAATTATAATTTTACTTAAATAAATTTAGGCAAACCTGGGTTTCCAGATTATTTTAAAAAGAAAAGAGAATAAGTTTTGATACAATTATTGATGTGTCGAAAAAAATTAACATCTAATTCTTCATTTAATCCTTTGTTTTCAATATCTTTATTCATTGTAATTTTTATAATAATGAATATAATCAGTTTTATTCCGGATTTTAGTTTTAGTATCTCAGGGGAGTTTATTTTAATTTCCATCCTGTTTATTTATATTATTTATATACAGTTACAGCTTGCAAAAAAAAATAATCTTCTAAAATCTTTTTATGATAAAATTGATAAACCCGAAAGCAAATTAAACAAAAATGATATTATACAATTTCTGGAAAACTTAAAGAATCCTGAATATTCAGGAGCTGTAACCAAAGATAAATTACTTGATAAAAAAATCAGGGATTTTCTTTTTGAGAATGACGAAAATCAAAAACTCTTTTTACATTATACAGCATCAGAAAAGGTTGCAAATACAATACTTAAAGAAGGATTTAAATTTGTTAACTCCTTTTACAAAACTGCTGAATATATTTATAATGATGAATTATATCTTGTACACAGGCATCATGAACATAAACAATACGGGCATTATGTTATTGTAATTTGTATTTCAAAAGATACTTACAATCACTATTCTGACGAATTAAATAAACATAAAGCAAAAAATACAGCAGTTGAACAAATTTTAATTGAAACTCCTCCGTACACTGATGAAAATGGGGATGAAATTTACATCTTTCCAAAACAATTTATTAAAGGTTATTTTGATTACACGGATGGAGCAATTATAGAAAATCCAGAATTTAATTTCAACTACCATTCTGAAGTATTCAATAAAAATATGGAAAAATTAAAAAATAAAATATTCTAACTTCTTATTTTGCAAGTGCTTTTCCTAAATCAAAACATTCTTTCAATATTTCCTGATTTTTTATGAAATCGGCCTCTGCCAGGCTTTTATCCAATTTCAGTTTTGGATATAATTCCTTTAGTTCTTCTTCTGTCTTTTGCACTTGTTTTATTACAGCCAAACGAGTTGCTTTAATAACATGCAACCTGTTTTTATCACCTAATACCTCTTTCATGTATTCAAACAAATCAATTACCGGCCTGGCATCAGAATCATCAGAAGACCCCATTGAGAGTAATAATACAAAATCTTTATTCCATTCCTTAAAAGGAGTATGAATTAAACCGGTTTCTGTGATTTGGACATGAACAAATGACCTAAACCTGTCTATAATATTTTTTAATGGAGCCGTTACATAATGAAAATATATTGGTGATGCAAAAACCAAAACATCTGCTTCGTCGATTTTTTGACTTAAATCTCCCCAATCATCATCTCTTATAGAACAACGTTTAATTAAATTACAACGTAGGCATCCGTTACAATACTTAATTTCAATATCCTTTGCCTGAACTTGCTCAATATTTACTGAATTATTTTTTGCACCATCAATAAAGTGTTGTAACAAAACAGATGTATTTCCCAGTTTTCTGGTACTCCCGTCTAACACCAATACTTTTTTCATTTGAATCTATTTGGAGTTTATAAAAGAAGTGTCTTTAAAATAATCACTAATAAAAGATACCTTATCATCAGTAAAATGAAATAAAGTTATTCCACTATTTTTATATGGCTTTCCATCTTTCTCTTCACCCTTGTTTGTCCATACAACGCATGCTTTTTTATTTTCAACAATAACATCAGAAAATGTGAAAGTCAGCTTGTTGTATTTTCTAAGTAATATTTTAAAAAAAAGAATTACCCGCTTAACACCTTCTACTCTATCGGCTCCCGGAAAATCAAAGTTTAAATCGTCGGCAGCATTTTTCTCAAACTCAGAAAAGTTACTTGTATTCATTGCCTCAAATACACTCAGTGCAATTTCTTTATATGAATTATCATTACTCATATCGGACATCATCTTAATTTGATTTAAAAAATAACTTCCTGAATTATATTTTTAAATTTAATGTTAAAATTATTCTGTTTGATTAATTTTGCTAAAAATAATAATTAATATTTAAAATGTATAAGCATTTATTTGGCCCTGTTCCATCACGAAGACTTGGTATGTCATTAGGAGTTGATTTAGTACCTCATAAAGTTTGTTCCCTGAACTGCATTTATTGCGAATGTGGTGCAACAAATAATCTAACAACAGAAAGAAAAGAATATGTTTCGTTTAATGAAATAATCAGTGAACTAAAAGACTTTTTTAAAAACAATGACAATCCTGATTATATTACTTTTTCAGGTGCAGGGGAACCTACATTAAATATTCATATTGGCAAGGTAATAGATTATTTAAAAACTAATTATTCCGAAATACCTGTGGCCGTACTAACAAATGGTAGTTTATTAAGTAATGCTGAAGTAAGACAAGAATTATTACAGGCCGATCTTATTTTACCATCACTTGATGCTGCAACAAGTAGTGCTTTCAAAAAAATCGATCGTCCATCTAAAAATTTGAATATCGACGATTACATTCAGGGATTAACTGATTTCAGTAAAGAGTTTAAAGGTACAATCTGGCTGGAAATAATGATTTTACCAGGATTTAATGATGATTTAGAAAATCTTAAACTTTTAAAAGAAGCTATTTTAAAAATCAAACCAGAAAAAGTTCAGTTAAATACACTCGACCGGCCAGGTGTTATTGATAAAATCAGAGCTGCCAGTAGAATTGAATTACAGAATATTATTGATTTATGGAGCATGAATAATGTTGAAATAATTGCTTCGTCTGCAATCAGAAAAGACAATAAATCGTTTCGGAAAGATACCGAGAATGCTATTATGGAAACAATTTCGCGCCGTCCATGTACTTTGGAAGATCTTGAAAAAATATTAGGTCTTCACGTAAACGAAATTAATAAATATCTCGATGTACTTGACTCTGAAAACAAAATCGAAACATACCGACAGGAACGAGGAATATTTTATCAATTAAAAAAATAAAATCTTAAATATTATTCCAATATTTGTAGAAACAGATTTGAATAACAATGGACAATACAGCATATACCATTTCTGCACGGGGAAAAAAACACAGACAACCTGTAAAAGACTATTTTAATAAATATTTCCCAAATATTCCTTTAAATAAGATAGATAGTATTTTTGGTTTTGTTGAACGTACATCCTTATACAGTGGCCGACCTTTTTTAAGCAGGCAAATTTCTGATAAGGATTATACATTTTTGCAGGAAAATAATATTGGTATAAGAATTCCTTTTACAAACCATTATGTTTCACAAAAGGAATATCAAAAATACAAACCTTTACTTGAGAAATACCATAAAAGAGGAAACTCTCTTATAATTACAAATGATGATTTTGCTAAATGGGTAAAAAAAGATTTCCCTTTATATAAGATTGAAGCAAGTCTTTTAAAGGAAATAGATTCGCTTGATAAAATCAACAATGCCTTTGAATTATACGATACGATTGTGCTTCCAATGAATGTAAATTATAATATTGAGTTATTAAAAAGTATTGAGCAAAAAGAAAGAATAACTTTATTTGGTAATGCAGGTTGTGCATTAACATGCCCTAACAGAATATGCTACGATTATATATCCAAAAGAAATAAAATACTGGGAAGTACAAACATAATTATAAGACTCGTATATTACTATTACTCATTCTTTATTCGACGAAAATGGTGCATGCATAAAGTTAAACACCGCAAATTGCATGGGCTTATCGATTTTGATATTGACAAATATTACGAAATGGGTTTTACCCGTTTTAAAATGCTTAGAGAACATAAAGGTAGAAACTCTGGTTACTAGTGTGGCAATTACTAAACTCCATTACTTATTTCACGTCCTTTTTTCCTTTCTGCTGCGTTAAAATTATTAACCGTAGCTAATGCTATGCTTGCAAATTTTGCCTTGCATAAAGAAAAAAACATCATAAAATATTAGTGACACAATTTAATAATTACCACACTAGTTAATCTATTTCAATGAAGCTTTTGTAAAAATATACGCATCAATTTCTTTATCAAATTCTATTTCATCAATAATAAATTCAGTACCATCACCCTTCTTAAGCATATCTTTAAAAACAATTTTCTTTGGATACCAACGATTCCCGATTCTGGTTATATTCGACAATTCTGTTTTTTTCAATAGCTTACCACTTTTAGCATACAATTCCTCTTTTAAAGGAATATAGCGAACTTTATCAACCCAAATTTTACGAATTTGATAATTTACTTCAGCTGTTTTTGCTTGTAATTCTACTATCCAGCAATCTCTTTCATCTATAAGTTCAGAACCAATTACCCCTGCATCATAATCCTCAAGCAATTCAACATTATCCATCATATCTTCGTAGGAAAGATCTGAACCCATTAATGATTGTTTGAGCATATGCCCGGAAATTTTAATAATTCGGTCGGATGATGGAGAATATATCCAAAGTTCATCTTCCAGCTTTAACATTTTTGTACCTTTTTCGCGAACCGGAGCAAGGTATTCGGTAAATGATTTTTCATTACCCATTCCCCATGATTTAGCTTCAATAGTTCGGGTTTGTCTGGCTCCATGAATTATCATTTTCGAAGTTGATATAGTACTTTTAGATGCCATATTTTTATCTATCCTTTCCAGGATTTCTTTACCTGTTGGTTCCTGAGCCCACAGAAATGCTGGGGTTAATAACAATATTATAATTAGTTTTTTCATTGTAATATTTTTTAAAGTTCTATTTACAAAGACAAAAGATAAAAGTAAAAAGACAAGCATTGTGGATTTATTTCCTAATACTTGACTTTTGAACAATTGCACCTAATATTTTCTTCAATTCATCAGATTCATTTGTTAACCATTCTAGTTCATCAGCATCGTAAACTTTATCAACTACAGCTTTAATTAACCTTAACCAATAATTGGATTCTCTCATTTCTCTTAAAGAAATTCTTACTTTATTTGTAAAGTCAGCTTTAGAAGAACCTGCTTGAGCTTCCTCGTAATTTGCTCCTGAAGATGAAGAACTCTTGATTAATTGGTATCTAATTATTTTTACTTCAGGAGATTCTGGTAAAGTTTTTAGAAATTTTATTGTTCTAACTGCAAATCTAAAAAGCCGTTGAGTTAATTCATTTTCAACCATTATTATTAAGTTTTATGTATATAATATAATTTATTTTACTTTTATCTTTCCACTTTATCCTTTTATCTTTTCCCTTTTATCTTTTATCTTATTTAAGTTTCTAATTCTTTAAACAATTGTGCTGTTTTACGTTTATAAATTCCAATTCCTGAAAGCATGGTTCCTAATACAACAGAAAACAATCCGGGAATAAATCCTAAATAGTAAGCAGAAGTTGTAATATGTGCCCTAAAAACACTTGGCATCATCATTTTCGAGTTTTTCATTATGCCACCAACATCTATTCCTACTTCCTGAAGCCAATATGAAAAACCAAGCCCAATAAGAGTTCCTAAAAATGAACCAATTATTCCTATAAAGATTGATTCAAATATCATTGATCGGTAAATGTGTCCTTTTTCTTCTCCAATAGCTAAACGAACTCCTATTTCACCATAACGACGCAAACCGCCAATTAAACCTGTATTCCATAAAACAATAGACATTGCCAATATAAATACAGTAATTAATATCCCTACAGCTCCATCCATATATTCAAAGTAACCTGACATAATAGAATCATTTTTCAATCTTATCATAACAGGCGAAAATTCATCATTTAGATTTGAGTATTTTTCATTAAAAGTATTCTCCACATTCAGTGCAGCCATATCATCATAATTTGGCGTCTCTAAAAAACCTAAAAGTTCACCACATGCATCATCCATGTCCATGGCATTTTGAATTCCCGAAATATCTGCTATCATTCCACTGCGATCCATAAATTGCACCCCAAATTCAATAGTTCCTGCAACAACAAAATTCTGTATTGACATTCCACCATACATAGTAGAAGTAATAAGTGTAACCTTGTCACCCGGGCCAACTTCAAGTTTTCCGGCAAATTCATCGCTTATTAATACTTCGTTCGATTTTTCAGGGAATCGTCCTTTTCTTAATGCTCCTTCCAAATTAAGTCTCTTTATCTCTTTTGTGTTTTCAGATATTAAATCAACAGCTATTCCGGCTACTATTCCTTGCTTTTTAGTTTCTCCATTTTCATCCGGAGAATCTAACAAACCACCGAAGCTTATTCGTTGAACAAATTCCATTGTAGGGTAGTCTTTCTCCAGATTAGTTATCAAATCGTTAACTTCAATTAAAGCTAAATCATTTGGAACCTGATCTTTATTTTCTGCATAAGCACGAGTCATTATTTTTACATGACCTGAAGTATATTTTGCTGAAAATTCAATCATATCACCCAAAATACCATTTATGTAACAATATGCAAATACGGTTAGCATAACACCTGCAGTTACAACCAGAATTGGCAGTAAACTGCGACTTCGGTCTCTTAATAATCCTTTAAATAAAAAACGTATCATTGTATTTTTCCTTTTATAGCGTCAGTAGGTTTCATTTTAGAAATTTTACGGGCTGGCAGATAACTAACAATCAAAGTAATTACAAAAACAAGTAATGAAGTTCCAATGATTAAGCCAGCTCCATAAACCGGATAAATCGTTTCTGCTATTGCAATACCAAAATCATCCGTTCCGGCAGGCATGGTCA